>DAOQAB010000027.1:0-36856 GCA_035353695.1 Prolixibacteraceae bacterium | reverse complement strand
TTTCCTTTATTGTCGATCTTAAAATCAACATTGGTTGAAAAATGTTGGGAAAGATGGTTTTTCAACTCTTCATATTCTTTTGGGAATTTTGAAGGTTTCTCTGTTGGTTGTTCTTTATGAGGTTCTTCTTCCGAATTTATTTTTCGGACAATGTCTTCGATTTTGCGCACCGAGAATTCATATTTAACGATCTGGTGGTAAAGCATGATTTGAGTTTCAGGATCGTTTACCGTGATGATGGCGCGGGCGTGTCCCATAGAAATTTCCCGGTCGCGAATGGCTTTCTGAATGACTACCGGTAACTTTAATAACCTTAGGTAGTTTGCAACAGTCGATCGGTTTTTTCCGACCCGGTCGCTCAATTCTTCCTGGGTAAGGCTACATTCGTCAATCAGCCGCTGATAGCTCACCGCAACTTCAATGGCATCCAGGTCTTCGCGCTGAATGTTTTCGATGAGCGCCAGTTCAAGCATGTTCGAATCGTCGGATTCGCGAATGAATGCGGGAACTTTTTCAAGACCGGCTAATTTTGACGCTCTGAAACGTCTTTCTCCGGCGATGATCTGGTATTTTGAATCGGAAACTTTTCGGAGAGTAAGAGGTTGAATAATACCAACTTCTTTAATTGATTGTGCCAGGTCGCGCAGAGCTTCCTCATCGAAAGTGGTACGGGGTTGCCATGGGTTTGCTTCAATCATCCCAATTTCGATCTCATCAATCGATGTAGCCGTTGATTGGTTTATGCTACTGGCATCGTCGATTAAAGCGCCCAATCCTCTTCCTAGTGCAGTTCTTTTCGCCATATTTTGTCTTTTGAACCGGTCGAAACCGATGAAAAATTAATTCGAAGATATTTTTGCTGTGTTTTTATTGATTATTTCCTGAGCCAAATTTAAATGGTTTGCTGCACCCTTCGATGTTGCATCATACAGTAACACAGGCTTCCCATAACTTGGAGCTTCACTGAGCCGGATGTTTCTCTGAATGAGGGTGTCGAAAACCATATCCTGAAAATGGCGTTTCACCTCTTCATAAACCTGGTTCGACAAATTGAGACGAGAGTCGTACATGGTCAATAAAAATCCTTCAATTTGCAAATCAGGGTTCAGCCGAGTCTGAATAATCTTAATGGTGTTGAGCAGTTTTCCAAGACCTTCGAGTGCAAAATACTCACACTGAACCGGAATGATTACAGAATCAGCAGCCGTTAAGGCATTTACGGTAATTAATCCCAATGAAGGTGAACAGTCAATCAGAATATAATCGTATTTTGGTTTTAACGAATCGGTGATCTGTTTGAGCACTTTTTCACGATCGGGCATATTCAGCATCTCAATTTCGGCACCAACCAGGTCGATGTGAGAGGGCATCAGGTCGAGTCGCTCTACTTCGGTTTGCAGAAGGGCAATTTCCGGGTCGATTTTGTCGACAATACATTCATAGATGCTGTTTTCAATGGACTTCAAGTTGAAGCCAAGGCCTGATGTTGCATTTGCCTGAGGATCGGCATCAATTAATAAGACTTTTTTTTCCAACACAGCTAAACTGGCTGCCAGATTGATGGCTGTGGTCGTTTTTCCGACTCCACCTTTTTGATTAGCAAGTGCAATTACTTTACCCATTTACATTTTTTTTAGACTCCAAAAATAGTATTTTAACTCGTAATGACATCACAATTTTTTTAACAGCCTGCACCGTTTGTAAATTTCATCATTTCTGAAATATCTATTTTGAAGATTAAATTGTTTACTATTAGTTATATGGGGTCGATGTCAATGGTGAATAACACCGTTCCGTTATTTTCGTAATGTTTAACCTTTTCGATTGCTTCCAGAATCGATCTTTTTTGTTCAGCAGGAGAGGCATTTCGTTCAAGTTTTATGCGGATCATCAGTTGATAATATTGCTGAACCCGGCTCAACAAAGGATATTCAGGCCCTAAAATTGGTGAACGTAGTGTTTTTTGCAATTCCCTGGCCAATTGTTGTGAAGCCAGTTGTGCCCGTTCATGGTTTTTATGTTTTATTGTGATATAAACCAATCGGTACCATGGCGGGTATTTGAAAAGCTTTCTTTCCTGAATGGTCAGGTTAAATAATCCTTCAAAATCGTTTGAGATGACTTTCCCGATTACCAGATGATTGGGTTGATAAGTCTGGATAACGACTTTTCCTTGTCTGTTTTTCCTTCCGGCCCGGCCACTTACCTGCGACATGAGTTGAAATGCCCGCTCATGTGACCTGAAATCGGGATAGTTCAACAGGCTGTCGGCATCCAAAATGCCTACAACGCTTACGTTCTCAAAATCGAGTCCTTTAGTAATCATTTGTGTGCCAACCAGTATTTGGGTTTTTCCGTCGGAGAATTTGTTCAATATTTTTTCGTGTCCGAATTTTTTGCGGGTTGAATCCAGGTCGAGCCGGTCGACTACGGCATTGGGAAAGAACAGTTTGATTTCATCTTCGATCTTTTCTGTCCCGAAACCTTTGGTCCTTACATCGGCCGACTGGCAGTTGCCGCACGATTGGGGCAGGGGAATGGTGTAACCGCAGTAGTGGCATTGGAGGTTATTCTGGTTTTTGTGGTAGGTGAGGCTTACGTCGCAATGTTTGCAAACAGGAATCCACCCGCAGCTATGGCATTGAATATAGGGTGAGTAACCTCGCCGGTTCTGAAAAAGGATAATTTGTTCATGGTTCTCCAGAGCTTTTTGCATCTCGTTAAATAACAACGGGGTAAAAAGCGATTTCATCTGTTTTCGCTTTTGGGCATCGGCAATGTCGGCTACTGTAATTTCGGGTTGGGCCACATCAAAATGGCGTTTGGTAAGCTGCACGTAACCATATTTCCCGCTTTGAGCATTGAAATACGATTCAAATGATGGCGTGGCTGTTCCCAAAAGGACTTTTGCATCGTGAATCTGAGCCAGTACAATGGCCGCGTCGCGGGCGTTGTAGCGTGGAGCAGGGTCAAACTGCTTATAACTTGTTTCGTGTTCTTCGTCTACAATGATTAGCCCAAGGTTCTTATATGGAAGGAAAATGGCGGAGCGTGCGCCAAGAATCAACTGATAGCCTGTTGATTGATCCTGGTCGAAAGCTTCAACTTTATTCCAGATCTCAACTCGTTCGGCATCATTGAATTTTGAATGATAGATCCCGGCCTTGTTCCCGAATACGGCTTTAAGACGATCGATAATTTGGGAGGTTAGCGCAATTTCAGGTAACAGATACAACACCTGCTTTCCAGCCCTCATTTGTTCCGCAATTAATTTAATGTAGATTTCTGTTTTACCACTGGCCGTGATGCCATGCAGCAGAACAACTTTCTTATCAATGAATTGAAGGTGAATCAAATTTAACGCTTCTTCCTGATATTGGTTTAGGTTGAATGGTTTACGTGTAGCTTCGGTATTGCCTGAAATACGGTCGACTTCTACCTCCATGAGTTCGACATATCCTTTCTCGATGAGTCCCCGGAGTGCACTTTCTGTGAAATTTCCATGCTGCATCAGTTCTTTCCGGGGAATGGACTCTTGTTTCGAAGCCGAAAAGTGATGTAACTCATTCAGCAGGTACATCAATAAATCCAGTTGCTTTTGTGCCTTTTTGAGTTTTTGAAAAGCCATTTCAAAATCTTCATCCGAAGTTAACGAAGAGGAAATTTTGATATGTGCAATGGTTTTTGGCTGATACCTCTCCGATATTTTCTCTTCAACGCTGATAGCTTCTTTCCTGAGCAGGGACTGTATGACGGAATAAGCATTCGATTTTTTTGTAAAAGAATTGATTTGCTGTATGGTGGCTGTTTTTTGTGAAGATAGAAATTGGTAAACACTCTCTTCAGTGTCCGTCAGTCGATCTTTTTCGATCCAGTCATCATTCAAATATACCGAGGTTTGGCTTTCGAGCTTTAATCCCGAAGGCAGGGCTGCTTTCATTACTTCACCTTCGCTGCAGCAATAGTAATCGGCAATCCATTGCCAGAAACGGAACCCTTTCTCACTGATCAGCGGGGCTTCATCAAGTACCGATTCGATAGGTTTTGTTTCATATTCAGGCTTCTCCTGATGTATTTTGCACACGATTGCCGTATGGAATTTTCGCGAACCAAATTGCACGATAACCCTACATCCAACCTGGATTTTTTCTTCCATACCCAATGGAATGGAATAAGTAAAATGCTGGTTCACTGGAATGGGCAAAATACAATCGATATATTGTGGGATCTTTTCCATTTTTCAAAAGTAATGCAATGAAATGTTTTGAGTGCAACTATTTACTTCAACTTTTACACAATTGTGAAGGATTGTTGAAGAACTTATTTCTTCCCAGCTTTTACCACCAGAAAAGCTCCGAAGATAAACATCAATGCACCGATCCATGCTAGTGGCGTGAATTTTTCAGGGGCGATCCAGTCGACATTCATCACGGTAAGTACTGCCATGATAATAAATGTGATGATGGGGTTGTTGATGAGAATGGCACTCACTTTATTGGCTTCGATGTATTTGAGCGAAGCATTCATGCAACCATAAGCAATCAGGGTGTTGGCTCCCAAAAAAGCAAGCAATAACCACCAGCTAACGTTCAACGATTCGAGGGTGGAGAATTTTGCCAGTGGAAGGTATAAGAGGGTTGGTAATCCGTACAAGAAAAGGTTCAGTGTTTGTGCCGGGTATTTTTGAACCAGCTTTTTTTGCATAATTCCGTAAACCGACCAGGTTACAGCCGCTAACACGGTCAATAACATGCCTTTGTTGAAGTCGGAATTGCCGAAAAACATTCCTTTAATCTGCTGATAATAAAAGAGGAAAAAGCCGACAACGACAACTCCAAATCCCAGTATCTGAACTTTTTTTACTTTTTCTTTAAAAAGAAAAATCCCGGCAATTGCCAGCAATACAGGTCCAAGTTGCACCACAACCTGAGCGTTGCTCGGGCTGGTATATTCTACGCCCAGCATAAACCCAATGTAGTTGACGGATAATCCCAGCGTGGCAACGACCAGTTCCCAGGGCGGCCTGATCAATATCCTTAGCTGGCTGCGGTCGGTGATCAGGAACCAAACCAATAATGCGGAAAAAGCCATGGCAAAACGAACCCAAACAATGGTAAACGAGTCAACTTTGGTAACTGCAACTTTTAAAGCTACGGCTAGTAGACCCCATAAGAAGGCTGTGGTTAAGGCAAGTATAACTCCTTTGTTGGTCCGTTTCATATTCAGTTTTAATTACTTCCTAAGGCCATAAAAAGTACTCCGGTAATAATGCCTGCAAGGTATAATCCTTTTTTTAAGATATTCGATTCCTTAAAGAACAATGCTGCAAAAATAAATGAAATAACCACACCACTGCGTCTGATTCCTGAGAGTACCGAGATCAATGATTCGGGGTAACTTAATGCATAAAAGTAGACGAAATCGCTAAATACCAGAAAAATGCCGATGAATGGAATCGTCCATCGCCACTGAAACGGAGTCGTTTTTTTGCGAGTCGGGTACCAAAAAACAGCTACAACGATGGATAAAATCAGTAGCTGATAGATTCCGGACCAGACTTGTACCGATAGCCGGTCAATTTCCCTTACAATAAACTTATCCCAAAGGCCGCTGGCTGATCCCAGCAAAGTCGCGCCAATAATCAGAAATATCCATTTGTTTTTTTTGAAGTTGATTCCTTCGAGTTTTCCTGTAGTTGAGAAGAGATAGAAAAAGGAGAGGGTAATAGTCAGCCCAATCCATTGAGGGGCATTGAGTTTCTCTGAAAAAATAATCAGCGCGCCTATCAGTGTCCAGAGTGGTTCGGTTGCCCTGATGGGTGATACAACGGTTAATGGCAGGTGTTTGATGGCAAAGAACGCCAGAATCCAGCTCGACAAGACGATGATGGATTTTGCAAATATTTCAAGATGTTGTACTGGTGAAATTTTTGGGGCATAAAGATTGATCGATTGAAAGAAAACCGGATTTAATCTGGATCCAATAACAACCGGGAAGAAGAAAAGTGAACTAGTTGCAACAGAGACCAATAAAACCGGAAGAACCGCATTGTTGTTCAGCGATACTTTTTTAAAGATATCATAAATGCCTAGTAATACGGCTGTAACAATTCCCAGTATTCCCCACATGAACGGTTAATTTGGAGGCAAATATACATCCATTTTTAGGGTGAAGCGGAACGATTTCTGATTTCGTAGGTTAGATTAACGGAAGATTAAACTAACTTTTCCTGATCACATAAAGCTGACCGGCTTCCTGGCGGATGACTTCAACCGGTTCTCCTTTCTCAATGAAATTTTCGATCGACATGGCATCCCAGATATCCCCATCGATCTTTACTTTTCCCGAAGGTCTCAGCACCGAGTGGGCAACACCGGTTTTGCCGACCATTTCACGCTGTTTCAGGTCAACACTGATAAATCCTTCCTCTTTTTGCTGGGTGCTGTTCAGTGCGAGGCGGCTGAAAGGGCCACGATTGGCTGTAAACATTTTTTGCCCAAGCCATAGTGAAAGAAAGAAACCAAAGACCAGTGATAGGGTTACCGTTAGGACCGCTACAAAAACCGAACGGCCTTCCACATTATCGAAATTGAATTTCACATTGTTGAGCAAACTTAGTGTAAGCCCCACTACGATGCAGATAATGCCCAACACCCCCGTGATGCCAAACCCTGGAATGACAAACAATTCGAGAGCCAAAAGGATTAAACCAACCACAAAAAGAACGATTTCCCAGTTTTCGGCCAGCCCCTCCAGATAGAGTGGGGCAAAATAAGCAACAGCCGCAACTCCGGCAACGATTAAGGCAAAACCAATGCCGGGAGCCTGCATTTCGAAATAAATGCCGCCAATGATCGCCATAATGAGCAATCCCGAAACGATCGGGCGGGTAAGAAAGCCAATGATTTTATCGATGGCTGTTGGTTTGTATTCACGGATCTCGTATTTCTTGATATTTAATTGTCTCAGCAAATCGTCGATATTATCAGCAATCCTTTCGCAAAATCCATGTTTTCTGGCTTCAATAGCAGTGAAAGTCAGGATTTTGCCGGTGTCGATAACGCCAGGGATATACACATCTTCGTCGACCATGGCTTCGGCAATCTTCGGATCGCGAAACCATTTAATAATTGTATCCTTTCCGTTAATGATCGTATCAGCTCCATGGCTTTGGGCGGTGGCTCTCATGATTGACCGGAAGTAAGACTGATATTTGTCGGGAGCTTTTTCGCCAGATTGGTTCACCACGGTTGCCGCACCAATATTGGCCCCGGGCCGCATAAAAATGCTGTCGCAGGCAACTGAAATTAAAGCTCCTGCCGATGCCGCATTGTTGTCGATGAAGACCCAGACCGGAATTTTGCTGTTGATGATTTTGGTCCGGATAGAATCCGCATCGACAACCGTTCCCCCATAGGTGTTCATGTGGATCAGAATAACATTGGCTTTCATCTGTTCGGCTTCTGAAAAAACTTTCTTGGTTTGCCGCCAAACCGACGGAGCAATCTCTTCCTTAATGTTAAATTTATAGATCAACAGTGTTGAATCCTGAGGGTACAGGAGATTTACAAAAAAGAGGGACAGCAAGAACAAGACAATTTTTTTCATGACCAGAGACATTAATGTGTTCAAATTTTCAACGATTTAAAGATACATTTTTTAGCGAACAGTTTGTCTTTTTGAAAGATTCTTTGGGGTTGGAAGATTTTTAAACGTTAAGAAAAATGCGTAAATAGGATTCAAAAGCTCAAAAAAAGTCCACATTTGTCTTTTGATTTTATTTAACGAATCAGAAATATCTTATCTTTATCGCATCTTTCTAACTTGGATCAAATGGATATTCAACAGGAAATAAAAAAGAACCATCGATTACCGGATCATTTTTCATTTATTGATCGGTATATTCCTGTTCTCGGGCTTCTTTTCTATTTGCGGAATGTTGATAAGAAATTGTTTGGCGCAATTTTTTACAGTGAGTGGAAACCTGTACGAATGGGTTGGTACACCTCCTGCTATTGTTCATGCCGATCTTGTATCGGTTAGTGCTCCTTCATTTTGATGTTACCAGCAACTTGGTTGCATCATACAATCATTCGTTTTTATAAAACAAATTTCTGATTTTCAGATTATTTATAATTTTAAAAAGTTTTTCAGGGAATTTTTTTATTTATTTTTGAAATGAAAGAAAATAGATGTTTCCCTTTGATTTTCAGATAAAAGAATTTTAAAACCATCAAATAAGTTTAAAATGAAAAAACACAATTTTTCTGCCGGACCATCGATCCTGCCTGAGTTTACAAAAGAAGAGACAGCAAAAGCCATCATGGATTTTGCGGGTACTGGTTTATCGGTGATGGAAGTTTCTCATCGTGGCGCTGAATTTCAGGCCGTTGTTGATGAAACGATTGCTCTCATCAAGGAAATTCTTGATGTGCCTGAAGGATACTCCGTATTGCTTTTACAGGGAGGTGCAAGTCTTCAGTTTTATATGGCTCCATTGAACCTGTTGGCTAAAAAGGCTGCTTACCTCAATACCGGTGTTTGGGCAACCAAAGCAATGAAAGAAGCAAAGCTTGTTGGTGAAGTTGTTGAAGTAGCTTCTTCAAAAGACAAAAACTTTACGTATATCCCGAAAGGGTATGAAGTTCCATCGGATGTTGATTATTTGCACATTACCACAAATAACACCATTTATGGTACTGAACTTCCCGGCGATCCGGAAGTTAGTGTTCCCTTGGTTGCTGACATGTCGTCGGATATTTTCAGCCGTCCAGTCGATATTTCCAAATACGATTTGATTTATGCCGGTGCACAGAAGAATCTTGCTCCTGCCGGTTTAACCCTGGTGATTGTAAAAGACGCTGCTCTTGGAAAAACCGGCCGTGTGCTGCCAACCATGCTGAACTACCAGACTCATATCGATAATGGTACCATGTTCAATACACCACCGTGCGTTGCAATTTATGCCGCTTTACAGACGTTGAAATGGTTGAAACAGTTGGGTGGAATATCGGCAATTCAGAAGATGAATATTGCGAAAGCAAAGATCCTGTACGATGAACTCGATCGCAACAAATGTTTCAAAGCGGTTGTTCCAAATCCCGAAGATCGTTCGTTGATGAATATCTGTTTTGTAATGAGAGAAGGATATGAAGAATTTGAAAAAGAATTCCTTGCTTTGGCAAAACAGCGGAACCTCGAAGGGTTGAAAGGACACCGTTCGGTTGGTGGTTTCAGGGCATCAACCTATAATGCTCTTCCAATTGAAAGTGTTCAGGCGTTGATCGATGCCATGAAAGAGTTTGAAGCAAATCACTAAAATTCACCTATTAAAAGGAGATGCAGAACCGACCTTCTGCATTTCTTTTTTTACTATAAACGAATATTGCAATGGCAATCATAAAACCATTTAAAGGAGTAAGGCCTCCGAAATCGTTGGCCGAAAAAGTAGCTTCGCGCCCTTATGATGTGTTAAATTCAGAAGAGGCGAGGGCAGAAGCTGCCGGAAATCCCAATTCCCTTCTCCGCATTATCAAACCCGAGATTGAATTTGTTCCCGGAACGGATGAGCATCGTCCCGAAGTGTATGACAAAGCGGTTGAAATGTTCCAACTTTTCCAGAAAGAGGGGTGGTTGGTTCAAGACGAGAAGGATTGTCTTTACATTTATGCTCAGACCATGAACGGACGCACGCAATATGGTCTGGTAGCCTGTGCTTCGGTTGATGATTATCTGAACGGGGTGATTAAAAAACATGAATTGACCCGTGCCGATAAAGAAGAAGACCGGATGAAGCATGTTCGGAATACCAATGCGAACGTAGAACCGGTATTTTTTGCCTATCCGGCAGTTGCAGCGATTGACGCAATTGTTAAGCAGATTGTGGAATCGAAACCCGCTGAGTACGATTTTGTTGCTCCCGATGGTTTTGGGCACCATTTTTGGGTAATCGATGATGATGCTACCATCGAAAAACTGGTGGCTCTTTTTGAAACGATTCCTTCTACCTATGTGGCTGACGGACACCACCGGACGGCTGCGGCAGCGTTGGTTGGTGCTGAGAAACGCAAACAGAACCCGGCCTATAATGGCAACGAAGAATTCAACTATTTTCTGGCCGTACATTTCCCCGATAACCAGTTGCAAATTATTGATTACAACCGGGTAATCAAGGACCTGAATGGATTGACTCCTGTTCAATTGATTGAAAAACTTGGTGATGATTTTGATGTGCTGAAAATGGGTGCCGGTATTTATAAGCCCAATCAGCTGCATACTTTTAGTATGTATCTGGAAGGCGAATGGTATAAACTGGTTGCCAAAGCCGGTCGTTTCAACGATAACGATCCAATTGGTGTGCTCGACGTTACCATTCTTTCTAATCTGGTTCTCGATAAGATTCTGGGTATTAAAGATCTTCGCACCGATAAACGAATTGACTTTGTTGGGGGAATCCGTGGTTTGGGAGAATTGAAAAAGCGGGTCGACAGTGGCGAGATGAAAGTGGCTTTTGCACTTTATCCTGTATCAATGAAACAGTTGATCGATATTGCCGATTCAGGTAATATTATGCCGCCAAAAACTACCTGGTTTGAACCAAAGCTTCGTTCTGGGCTGGTAATTCACAAATTGGACTAACTATTTACGACGATAAAAAATCCCTGTAAACGTTGTTTATGGGGATTTTAGAATTGAAAAATCATGGATAAATTGAACGTAATAATTCGATTTCTTTTTGTCGTGACAGGAATGTCGTTGTTGTTATACTCTTGTCTCGATCTTGATACCGAGAAAGCATACCTGGGAGATGCGTATGTCGTTTCCAAAATTGTTGGCAGCGATACCCTTTATTCTCTCGAATCGTATGTGAGTTCAAATACCGCAGTAGCCCATACTTCCATGGAATTTCCGAAGGGTACCTCTTCAGTTGATCTTACCTGTGTTACGACGGGGTACTATGAGTATTTCAATGGTTCTGATTATTCACGTGTAAAGCCTCAAATCGGCGATTATTCTTTTTCAATTACTTTTGAAGACAGTACGGTTGTAAAAACGACTGACCAGCTTACAGATACCATAGCTCCTTTTATTACTTACAAAGGCGTTGAACCGGCGGGTGTTTTGGGGTGTATGTTGTTTCATTGGGAAAAAAATGCCAGGGCCGATTATTATATGGTGAAAATACTGAAAGATGATAAGGTTGTTTATTCTTCCGGAAACCTAAGCGATTCCACACTTACGGTTCACGCGAATGACAACGAATGGATTTCAGGAGTGACACCGGAGGATGGAGAGGAGTTTGATGTGGTGCTTTTCGGTGTTGTTGTCGATAATTACAGCTCAAAATATACTAAAATACAGTCAATTTCCCAGTCGGCAATATTTCCATTTGTTTGGAAAGACAAAAATCTATAAATGTGTGGATTGTTCGTTGAAAAGTTTGTAGTGTAATAATCATCGAGACTTGCTGCAATATAGCGATTATTTTTCTGCGACCCATCTTCTTTTTTAGGCTTGTTCGAGTGATGAAATATCAAACTTTTTCATCTGCATAAAAGCTTTGGTTACACGTTCGGCACGGGATTGATCGATTAACAGTTTAGGCAGGATTGTTGGGGCAATTTGCCACGAGAGACCAAATTTGTCGGTGCACCAGCCACATTGTCCTTCTTTTCCTCCGTTGGTCAGGCATTCCCAATAATAATCGATTTCCTCCTGCGTATCGCAAAAAATCTGAAAGGAAACAGCTTCACTGAATTTGAAAAGAGGTCCGCCGTTGAGGGCTGTAAAAGGTTGGCCGTTGATGTGAAAAACAACGGTGAGAACCGTGCCCTCTTCCTGTCCGTGGATTTCTTTTCCTTCGCTGGTGTATCGGCTAATGGTATCGATTCCTGAATTTTTAAAGATCGATGTGTAGAAACTTGCTGCTTCCAATGCCTGATTGTCAAACCAGAGACAAGGTGTAATTGGATTGCTCACCATACATTTTTATTTTGATTCAGTATATGCTTTAAAATGATCAAGAATTGATTGCCATCCAGCCTGTTGTAATTCCAATGAATTTATCTGTTCGGCTTCGAATGTTTCAATAACTTCAACTCCACTCTCTGTGCTGATAAATGTGATTTTCACTTTCCGGCCATCGGCAATGGTGTATTCGATCTGTTCCGTTGGGATTACTTTCTGGTAGGTTCCTTCAAAATCAAAGCCCATGCTTCCGTCTTTTGCTTCCATTCGGAAAAGGAAAGTGCCACCACCATAAAGGTTGTTGACTGCAAATGGAGTATGCCACTCGGAAGTGGCATTGTTCCAGTGAATAATATCAGCCGGAGTGACCCAACATTCCCAGACTTTTTCGACCGGTGCATGAATAAAAGCCCGGACAGTTATCTCTTGATGGTTTTCCATTTGCTATTTCCCAGTACAATTAATCATCCAGTGGATTCCGAATTTATCGGTGCAACTACCATAATAGCCACCCCAGAACATCTCCTGAAGATCGGTTTCGACCACACCTCCGGCAGATAACCCATCGAAAATCTTTTTGGCTTCGGCACGGGTTCCGGGATCGAGGGTTATGCTGATGTTATTGCCCATATTCAGTTTGAAACCCATCGATTCGGGAGCATCGGTACCCATCAGTTTGTGGCCATCGAGAATTGGGAGTTCGATGTGCATGATGAGATTTTTATCTTCTTCGGATAGAGGAGGAGTTCCTTCCTGAGGAGGAACATCGCCTAACCGTAAAATTCCGCCACCGCTGAATTCACCGCCAAAAACGGATTTGTAAAACAGAAAAACTTCCTCGGTATTCCGGGGAAAATGGAGATACGTACTTACTCTTGACATTGCCTTGTTCTGTTAAGTTGTTGGTGATGAAAACAAGAAAGCAAGGTTTTTGTTTACGAGGAAAATGTTTTCAGGAGGAGAAAGCTTCACTTTTCAGGAAATTTCGTTTGGGGCGCAAAGAAAAAAGGAACAATGAATCATTTTCACTGTTCCTTTTTTTGATTGATTCCTGGTAAAGAATCAATTTTTTGTCTCTTTCAGAATCACATCGTGAGCACCGCCTTCGATAATACTGGTGGATGAAACCAGCGTAATTTTGGATTTTGATTTCAAGTCGGGAATATTTGTTACACCGCAGCTACACATGGTCGATTTGATTTTTCCAAGGGTAATATCCAGATTGTCTTTTAGTTTTCCTGCATAAGGTACGTAGCTGTCGACGCCTTCCTCGAATTTGAGTCCACTTTTTCCACCCATGTCGTAGCGTTGCCAGTTGCGGGCACGGTTTGAGCCTTCGCCCCAGTATTCTTTTACGTAGTTGCCACTCACCATCAGTTTTTTGGTAGGGCTTTCGTCGAACCGGGCAAAGTAGCGGCCCATCATGATGAAATCGGAACCCATCGCCAGTGCCAGCACCATGTGATAGTCCTGTACGATACCTCCGTCGGAGCAGATCGGAATGTAAGTGCCTGTTTTTTCAAAATATTCGTCCCGGGCCTGGGCGACTTCAATGATTGCGGTAGCTTGTCCGCGCCCAATTCCTTTTTGCTCGCGGGTAATGCAGATAGAACCTCCGCCAATGCCCACTTTGACGAAGTCGGCGCCAGCTTCGGCCAGATAGAGGAAACCTTCTTTGTCAACAATATTTCCGGCACCAATTTTAACGGTGACGCCATAGTTCTCCCGCACAAATTCAATGGCATCTTTTTGCCATACCGAAAAACCGTCGGATGAGTCGATGCAGAGAACGTCGACACCGGCCTCGACCAGGCGGGGCACACGTTCTCTGTAGTCACGGGTGTTAATACCGGCACCTACAACCAACCGTTTGTGTGTGTCCAGTAGTTCTTCCGGATTCTCCTTGTGGTTGTCGTAATCTTTTCTGAAAACAAAATATCTTAACTTTTGATTTTCGTCAATAATGGGCAGCGAATTCAATTTATGATCCCAGATAATGTCGTTGGCTTCGTTAAGGGTGATACCCAACTTGCCGGTTGTTAATTTTGAAAACGGGGTCATAAAATCTTTCACCTTTTTATCGGGGCTATCCTTGGTTGGGCGGTAATCTCTCCCGGTAACAATTCCAAGCAATTTGCCATTGGAAGAGCCATCTTCGGTAATCCCGATGGTCGAGAAGCCTGTTTTTTCTTTCAGATCCATCACATCCTGTAAGGTATGCTCGGGCGTTAAGTTGGCATTGCTGACCACAAATCCGGCTTTGAATTTCTTTACTTTTTCAACCATTTCGGCTTGATGTTCAATGGCCTGAGATCCATAGATGAAAGAAACCCCTCCGTTTTTTGCCAGCGCAATAGCCATTTTATCATCGGAGACCGATTGCATAATCGCTGACACCAGTGGAATATTGAGCTCTAAGTCAGGTTGTTCTCCTTTTTTGAATTTTACCAGTGGCGTTTTTAAACTTACTTTGTCGGGTTGACATTCTTTGGTAGTCAGACCGGGTAGTAACAAGTATTCGTTGAAAGTTCTCGAAATATCATTAATAATTTGTGCCATGTTTTTAGATCTAAAATTCGGTGCAAATTTATGAAAACTCGGATACTTTTTATCAGGAATCGGTTCAAACAAAACGAAAACCGTTGAAACTGTTTGTGTTTCTGTAATTATGGTCTCAGGTGTCAATCGATGTAAAATTCAGACACCGAACAGTTTTCATTTTATTATTGAATGGGAAAGCGGATTTCTTCTCTTTGTTTCAATGTTAATTCTTTTTTAGCTGCTTCGAAATTGCCAGGAGTTGCTCGCGTATGGAATTTTCTGAATATTTATTGATATTGTGTTATCGATGAGCATCGTCTTTTGCCAGGGGAACAATGAATCCCATGACAATTGTTCCGATAACTCCGGCCGCTAAAATGATGATTCTTACAACGAGCGGATGAACCAAAAAGCCGGCAGATAGAATAATCATGATCCACATGAGGGAGATGGAGTAAATTTTCTGTTGACGGGTCATTCCTTTCCGGCGCTGGTAGTTTTTAATGTATTTTCCAAGGAGTTTGTTGTTTATAAGCCAGTTGTATAATTTGTTTGAGCCTTTTAAATAGAAAAATGCGGTTAGCAGCAAAAAAGGGGTGGTGGGAAGTCCGGGGACGAAGATTCCCAGTATCCCCAGCGACAGGGACAACGTGCCCAGAAGGATGAAAAGTAGTTTTAACATGACCAAGCGTAGGTAAAAAGAGTGATACGAATACAAAAGTAGTGAAATTTCGGTTTCTCAGAGTATGGTAGTCCTGAATATCTGATTGTGGATCATTCAATTCCTTTGCGTAATGCTTTCTTTTCGCTGACCAGCCTCTTTTCGTCCAGTCTTTTTTCCACGGAAGCTTTTGTTGGCAAGGTTGCTTTTCTCGTTTTGCGGGGAGTGAGTGCTTTGGTCAGGATTTCATAAAATTTTTCAATTGCTTTTTCTTTGTTTTTTAGTTGCGACCGGTCGGTTTGTACGGTAATGATCAGTTCGCCTTCGCTGTTGATTTTGTTCTTCAGTTTTGTCTTAATGATCTCTTTTTCGTTGTCAGACAATAAGATCGAAGTGTCAATCAGAAATCGTAATTCCACTTTCGAATTGACCTTGTTCACATTTTGCCCGCCGGGTCCGCTACTACGAGACGCGGCAAAATTGAACTCCCCGGAGAAATCCCTCTTTTTTAACGCTTCATTTAAGTACCAATTGAATTCCATTCATTTTATCTTACCACAAAATTAACAACTCCCAAATAACTACCGCAATTATTAATTAATTGATTTATTGTATTATTTTTGCGCCGCCTTTAGGGAAAATCTAAAGTTTTAAAATTCAATAGTAAAGCTTCTGTTCCAAATAGAACTTGTTTGTGGATTTTTTGTGTCCTCCGAAGGTTTGGAGGGATTGGGTAGGAACAGATGAAGTGTTAACCGGGTTGACCTGTATTCCGGGAGAAAAGGAAACGGGAAAGCCCTAAAAAAGAAGATATGTTATTTACAGAAATGGGGCTTTCCGATGAGATCCTTATGGGTATCAAGGAACTAGGATTTGAATCGCCCACACCAATTCAGGAAAAAGTAATTCCTGTGTTAATCAACGACCGTTGCGACATTGTCGGTTTAGCTCAGACCGGTACCGGAAAAACCGCAGCATTCGGGTTGCCGTTGCTCGAAAATATCTCGTTAAAACAGGTTTATCCGCAGATGTTGGTTTTGAGCCCAACCCGTGAATTGTGTATGCAGATTACCCGCGACCTCGAAAATTACAGCAAATTCATGAGTGGATTGAATATTGTAGCTGTTTACGGTGGTGCGTCGATTGAAAAACAGATCAACGATATCCGTCGTGGTGTTCATGTTGTGGTTGCTACTCCCGGAAGAATTTGCGATTTGTTACGCCGTAACAAGCTCGACCTTTCCAAAATCAACTCATTGGTATTGGACGAAGCCGACGAGATGCTGAAAATGGGTTTCCGTGAGGATGTTGATGCTGTTTTGGCAAGTACTCCGAGGGAGAAAAATACCCTGCTTTTTTCGGCAACCATGTCGGATGATATTGCCGCGATTGCCCGCACTTACATGAACGATCCGCTGGAAGTGACCATTGGAAAGAAGAATGAAGGTGCTGAAAATGTGAACCATATTTATCACATGGTTCATGCTAAGGATCGTTATGCTGCGTTGAAAAGGGTCGTTGATTATTTCCCCGATGTTTATGCCATTGTGTTTTGCCGCACCCGTCAGGATACCAAGGAAGTTGCCGCTTCGCTTATGAAAGATGGATATGATGCCGAGGCGCTTCATGGTGACCTTACCCAGGCCCAGCGCGATTATGTGATGCAGAAATTCCGCGACCGGAACCTGCGTTTGCTGGTTGCAACCGATGTGGCAGCCCGTGGTTTGGATGTGAACGATCTGACCCATGTAATCAACTACAATTTGCCCGACGATTCTGAAAACTATACCCATCGTTCGGGCCGTACCGGAAGAGCAGGAAAAGATGGAACTTCCATTTCAATTATCAATTTGAAAGAATTTGGTAAAATACGTGAAATTGAACGGGTTATTCATAAGAAATTTGAACAGAAACCAGTTCCTGGTGGAAAGGAAATATGTGAACGTCAATTGTTCAGCATGGTTAATCGGATGAATACCATTGAGGTTAACTACGAACAGATTGATCCGTTTATGAACAGTGTCTCCGAATTGTTTAAAGAGCTGTCAAAAGAAGAAATTATCAAACGTTTTGTCTCGGTTGAGTTTAACCGTTTTCTCGATTATTATAAGAATGCTCCTGATTTGAATGCGGATGTCCGTTCAGGAAAGGGTGATCGTTATGAGAGAGGTGATCGCAGTGAGCGAAGAGACCACAATGGACGGGACAGAGATCGGGGAGAACGGTCTGATCGGGGAGGAGAACGCCGCGAACGCCGTACCAGCGACCGGCCCATGTCAAGGGTTATTATCAACATTGGAAAAGGTAAAGAACTGTCCAAGAAAGAGGTTATTGAGTTGATGATTTCTGCTTCCGGGAAAAAGGATGTTGAAATTGGTCAGATCGAAATTTATAAACGT
This sequence comes from Prolixibacteraceae bacterium, assembly GCA_035353695.1. GTDB lineage: Bacteria > Bacteroidota > Bacteroidia > Bacteroidales > Prolixibacteraceae > CAYMTR01. The sequence continues at coordinate 19,288 of DAOQAB010000027.1, read as the reverse complement.
GCCTCTTCGGTTGAGGTTGATAAGAAATTATCGTCCAAAGTGATTAATGAATTGAACCGCCGTTTTTACAAGGGAATCAAGTTGGAAGCCGAAGAAAACTTTGAGTTCCATGGAAACGATTACCGCGACAGGGACAAAGGCCCGAGAGGTAAACGCCGCGATGGGAAAAAGCGTTATGAGTAAGTCTTTTAAATCCGAATTGGTTTAAAATCATTATTTCAATATTAATGATTTTTCAAAAATGAGGATGAAGCTCTGAAATTTGATCAATTTTGATAAATTTGCGTGACTTCAATTGAAACATTAACTATTCAAAAATATTCACAAGAATGAGGAAAAAAGTTGTAGCCGGTAACTGGAAATGCAACACAACCTTGCAGGAAGGTGTTGAACTGGCCAAAGCCGTAGATAAACTGGTTGCCGAAGTAGGTGCCAAAGATGTGGTTGTCGTAATGGGAACTCCATTTACCCACATTACAAGTGTTGTTAACAGTGTTGATACCAAACGTATTGGAGTTGCCGCTCAAAACTGTGCTGCCGAAGCAAAAGGTGCTTTTACCGGAGAAGTTTCTGCAGCAATGGTTAAATCAACCGGCGCTGAATATGTGATTTTGGGCCACAGCGAACGTCGCGAATACTATGGTGAAACCAGTGAAATACTGAACAAGAAACTGGCTTTGGCATTGGCTAATGGTTTAACTCCAATCTATTGCTGTGGTGAAGCGCTGGCTATCCGCAATGCCGGAACTCAGAACGATTTTGTGATCAATCAGTTGAAAGAAACGGTTTTCCAGCTTTCTGCCGATGATTTCAAGAAAATTATCTTAGCTTACGAACCTATCTGGGCGATTGGAACCGGAATGACCGCAACAACCGAGCAGGCACAGGAAATGCACAAAGCCATTCGTGAAGCCATTGCTGCCAAGTTTGGAAAAGAAATTGCCGATGGAACATCAATCCTTTATGGCGGAAGCTGCAATGCCAAAAACGCAAACGATTTGTTTTCAAATCCCGATGTTGATGGCGGTTTGATTGGCGGTGCTTCGTTGAAAGCCGACGATTTTATCCAAATTATCAATGCTTATTAATTTATATTTTATATAAATCCTAATCTCACTTTACCGGAGGCTGCTCAATTTTGGGCAGCCTTCGTTATTTATCTGTGTTCATTTTGTTAGTTTTGTAGGGTTATGTCGATCACAGAAAATCTAAACAGAATAAAATCTACGCTGCCAGTTGGAGTTACCTTGGTGGCGGTTTCGAAAACGAAGCCCAACGAGGCGGTTCTTGAAGCTTATCGTGCAGGACAACGAGTTTTTGGAGAGAACAAGGTTCAGGAGATGGTGTCAAAATACGAAGCCCTGCCCAAAGATATCGAGTGGCATCTGATTGGTCATTTGCAAACCAACAAGGTGAAATACATCGCACCGTTTGTATCGATGATCCATTCGGTTGACAGTCTGAAACTTTTGTCGGTTATCGACAAAGAAGGCGAGAGAAATGGCCGGATAATTCAATGTTTGCTTCAGTTCCATATTGCTGACGAAGAGACCAAATTTGGCCTTTCTTACGATGAAGCGGTTGGACTGCTTGAATCGGAGGAGTATCGATCAATGAAAAATATTCGGATCAGAGGCGTGATGGGAATGGCTACTTTTTCCGATGATGTTGATCAGGTAAGGTCAGAGTTTGCCAATCTGAAAAACTGTTTTGATCGGCTGAAAAGTAGTTTCTTTATGGAGGAACAATCCTTTTCAGAGATCTCGATGGGTATGTCTGACGACTATTTGCTGGCAATCGGGCAGGGTAGTACCATGGTTCGAGTTGGTAGCTCGATCTTTGGCGTGAGGAACTATTCTGTTGAAGGGTAGGTGCGCAGGAAAGGTGAATGTTGAGACAAATAAGAAATTAGTTACAAGAAAGAATAAACGCAGGTACTAAAAGACTCAGGAATTTCGTTTTTCAGGAAGGTTGTATCTGCAAAAAAAATAGAAAATGAAAGCACTTTTTATTGGAGGAACAGGTATTATCAGTTCAGCATCGACCGAACTGGCAGTGAAGAAGGGTATTGAACTTTATCATCTGAACCGTGGTGGTTCATCGAAGATCCGTCAGGTTCCCGATGGTGTAATTCAGCTTACTGCCGATGTAAGGGATTTTGAACAGGCTTCAAAAGTCCTCGAGGGGTATTCATTCGATGTGGTTGTTGACTGGATTTCTTTTGTGCCGGAACATTTGGAAAATAACCTGAAATTGTTTGCCGGTAAAACTTCACAATATTTGTTTATCAGCAGTGCTTCAGCTTACCAGACCCCACCACAGAAACTCCCGGTGACTGAAGAAACTCCGCTGGAGAACCCGTTCTGGGAATATTCCCGGAATAAAATTGCCTGTGAGGAGTTTTTAAAAGCAAATGCCACCCGTTATGGAATGAAATACACAATTGTCAGGCCTTCCCATACTTACGATAAAACACTGCTTCCGTTCGATGGCGGTTACACCGTGGTTCAGCGAATGCTCGACGGAAAACCGGTCATCGTATTGGGCGATGGTACTTCGTTGTGGACTTTGACCCACCACAAAGATTTTGCAGTTGGGCTGGTTGGGCTGCTGGGCAATCCCCGGGCGATGGACGAGATATTTCACATCACTTCCGATGAATGGCTTACCTGGAACCAGATCTTTCTTTTGGTTGGAAAAGCATTTGGTGTTACGCCCAGACTGGTGCATGTGCCATCTGGGGTAATAGCCCGGTTTATTCCTCAGATTGGAGATGGTTTACTGGGAGATAAGTCGCACAGCATGATTTTCGACAATGCGAAGATTAAAGCGGCGGTACCTGAATTTGGTTGCAAAATACCTTTTGCCGAAGGTGTTAACGATCTTGCAACCTGGTATAAAAGTGAAGCTTCTCCCAAAATTGTCGATCAGGAGCTGGACAAGCTTTTCGATTTATTGATAGAGCAATTTTCATAATTAGGAAGATTGAGAAATCTCAAACCTCTCATTTGTTAGATTGTATGAAGAAATTTGGAATACTATTCTTATTAATCAGCTTTTTGTTGATTGGTTGCGATGAAACCAGCACAACGGTATGCTCGCTAACCAACAACAGCTTCAGCAAAGCTTTCTCCGATTCGATTGTTTTTATTGTTGAATCGGAAGGTGCACCGGTTAGGCTGAAAGGCGATTTGACACTCGATGAAGGGGAATGTGAAATTTCACTCAAGGCGCCAACTGGCGACTCCATTTATGTTGTCGATACCACTTTTGTAAATGATACGATTTTTTCAATCGACAGTATCAGCCTGACGGATACCATTTTTTCGATCGACTCTATTTTTGTTGCCGATACTCTTTTCACAACCAGGCCTGTTCCGGTGTATCAATCTATCTATGATTCAAAGTTTAAAGCGACGGATGATTTCTCCATTGATGAAAAATTTGAACGTAAAATTGGGAAGTGGACATTAAAAACCAATGTTACGAAAGTCGACGAAGAAACACCTTCCGGAAGTTTTGACTTCAATGTGATATATAACGATTGATATTTTCTATTTTTGCTGCCCTTAAAAATTGCGATGGAAGCACATAGCGAATACGGACAAGAGTTTGACGAAGCATTTTTCAAAGATGGTTACAACCTTTGTGATGCTTTTTTAGCAGGTGGTTTTACTCAGAAAAATTTGTTTGCAGCACAGTGCCAGTTGTATAAAGTGGTCGATGGCCTTAATAATTCGCTTCTTTCCAGAGCAGAAAAAGATGGCAAACCAACTGCTTGCAAGATGGGTTGTTATTACTGTTGCCATCAGACGGTATTGGCCACGCCGTATGAACTGTTCTACCTGGCCGATTTTGTTCGTAACAAATTCAAGGGTGATGCATTGGAAAAGATTAAAGAGCGGGCCAGAAGCAAGAGCGAAAAAAGCTCGAAACTTTCCATGGATCGTCTGTTGAAGTATAAAGAGCCATGTCCGTTGCTTCATCCCGAAGGTGGATTTTGCCGGGCTTATCTGGCGCGTCCGATGGCTTGCCGGATCTACCTTTCCTCCGATGTGAAAAGTTGCCGGGATGATCTGGCAAATCCTGAAAATGACCTGATTTATCCTCAGCTTTATGAGTTGCCGTTACGGGTTGGCCGTATGATGAACGAAGGGTTTCATGCCCGTTTGAGACGTGACCGGATAACCACGCTTCAGGCTTTTGAAAATCCAATTGAAGAAGGTTTATTGGCGGCTCTCGATGAGAAAGCATTCGATCGTTGGTTAGGTGGAGGAAAAGTCTTTCGAAGAATTGATTAAACATTGAATAATTGAATTAAATACTTGATTTATAGTCGATAATTTGATAATGTAAAACGGAATAGAATGTATGAAGATAGTAATCGATAACAAGATTCCTTATATCAAAGGAGCATTGGAACCTTTTGCCGAGGTCGTTTACCTGCCGGGGAAAGATACAACACCCGATGTGGTTCGTGATGCCGATGCGATTATAACCCGTACCCGCACCCGTTGCAATGAGGCACTGCTTGCTGGCTCGCAGGTAAAAATGATTGCTACCGCCACCATTGGCTACGATCATATCGATACTGCCTACTGTGAAAAAGCCGGAATAGAATGGACAAATGCACCCGGATGTAACAGTTGGTCTGTTGTCCAGTATTTTATGGCAGCGATTTATGCTCTCGCAAACGAAAAGAAACTTACCCTTTCAGAAATGACGATTGGTATTATTGGCGCCGGAAATGTAGGATCGAAAGTTGCCCGTTTTTGCTCGGTTATTGGGATGAATGTGCTTGTTAACGACCCGCCTCGCCAGCGTAAGGAAGGCGATGCTGGTTTTGTTTCTTTGGATGAAATCCAGCAAAAGGCCGATATCATTACCATTCACACTCCGTTAACGTATGAGGGCGAGGACAAAACTTTTCATCTGATCGATGAAACCTTTCTGGAAAAATGCGAAAACAACATCTTCCTGTTTAATCTTGCACGGGGCGAAGTTGCCGAAACCAAAGCCATTATTGATGCCATCAAAATGGGCAAAGTAATCGAGGCGATCATTGACTGCTGGGAGAACGAACCGGAAATCAGCCTCGAACTTCTGGATCATACCTTTATTTCGACGCCGCATATTGCTGGCTATTCACGCGATGGGAAAGCCAACGGCACCAGTATGTCGGTACAGGCAATCAGCCGTAAATTCGGCCTTGGGATTGATCAGTGGGAATGCCAGGATGTTGAGCTTCCTGCGAATACACTGATTCAAATAAACGGAGAAAGAAAAACCGATCAGGAGATTGTTGCTGAGGCTGTTTTGAAAACCTATCCGATTATGGAAGATAACAACCGGTTGAAGTTTTCCCCAATAACCTTTGAAAAGCAACGGGGCGACTATCCGGTCAGACGGGAATTCCCGATATACAACATCGAAGCGGACCATATTACCCTGGAAGCCTGTAATATGCTGAAAGGATTGGGATTTCAGATATAAAATAGATACAGCAAAATAAAAACAGGCCGATGGTTCGTTCCATCGGCCTGTTTTTGTATCGGATGAGTTTGATTTAATGATCTTTTTCCGGAGAAACCTTTTGTTGCTCAAATTCTTCTGTGCTGATCGGATTTCCTTCATCCAGCCTGATTACTCCATTTTTCTCGATATTTTGCGAACCGGAACTCTTTGTTTTTTCATTGTTGTCGTTTCCTTTCATCAATTGATCAAGCGACTCATCGTTTTCGCCTTTGAGCTGAAGCTTATAATAGTGAGTTGGTTTATATTTCATAGTCCACAGGAAAGGGAACCAGAAAAACAACCCACCGACAATCGCACCCGCATCTGCTTCTTCGGTCCGACAGATGGAAGCGTACAGATTCTCGTAATTCTTCTTTTCGATCCGGACCGAGGTGCATGATCCAACAATTTTTGTGTCGGTCATCGAATAGGGAGTCTGTCCGACATATTCACCGTCGAGATACAATTCACCGCCGCTGGGAACTGATTCAATCAGGGTTGTGCTGGCACAACTTGAAAATAGAACCAGAAGAGCAAGAATAAGGGAAATCGTTCGGTTCTTGAATGTAAATTTTTTCATGATAATAGATTTATAGGTTCTTTTTTTGGCTGACTCAATAATTGTGCCATAGAAACAATTAATTAGCATTCAATCATTGTTATAGGTATTTTATACCTATAAAAGACATGTTTTTTTTCGGGGCGTTGCAGAGCGGAACAATTTTTTTTTATTTTTTGATGTATTGAGTTGGTTATTAATGAAGAAATTCTGGAAGAACAGACGTGCAACCGGAATTTCTTCCTTAAATATCAGATTGAAAATTCTTGTGCCGCTTTAATAAAAGCTTCAATGTTTTCGGAAGAAACGTTGGGTGGCATTCCTCCGCCGCTTGATGCAATTAATTTCGATTTGTTGTCGACGGCCGCAATCATCTCTTTGGTTTGGGCATATACCTCTTCGGGACTGCAGGCTGCCAGAACATCGCGTGGGGGCAGGCTGCCAAGTACGACCAGTTTGTTCTCCGTAGCTGAATGTATCTCATTAATACTAAGATCAAGACCGGGATTGTAAAGGTTGATTCCAATCTCAGGGTAATATTTCACCGACATGGTACAATCGGCATCGTTGTGGAAGAATTTAACGCTGACATCTTCATCGTACAACTCTTTCAGGTACGGATACCCAAATTCGAGGAATTCATCTTCGCCTACAAATCCAACAATATCGTCAAGCATCAGCATTCCGTCGATGGTTGGAATGGTTTCTCTCTGAAGCCGGTGCCATTTTTTCAAGAAATCGGTAATGGTACGGAGCAGTTTATGGACTTTATCGGGCTCCATCATCATAGTCGTCATCAGTTCGGTGGTTCCCATCAGGAATGAGGCAACATTGAGTGGTCCTCTCGAAACTGAAAACCGGATTTTATGCCCAGCAGCTTCAATGGCTGGTTGTGCATTTTTTAACCGGTTGAGCATGAATGGCAATAAACCATCGGTCTCTGGGTTTGGAACCTCCAAATTATCAATATCATCGGAAGAGTGAATTACTTTTTCCGCAAATGGAAATTCGTTTTTCCAGAATACACTTTTGGCGCCAAAAGCCGAAGGTTCGGTGCACATTCCGTATTCACTCCAAAAACCGGGAAGGAACATCACATCAGGAAAAGTTTCCAGTGCTTTTAAGTTGGCTTTAAGCCACAATTCGTCGTTCGTAAAGTAATCGAGAATGGATATGCCATACCATTTGGGAAGCCAGGGACAATCGATGATAAATCCTGTTGGCAGGGTACCTTTTCGTTCCCCTTGAATGGTCAAAAGCAAATCATTCCATTGTTGATCTGTCATTAATTAAAGATTTTAGTTAGAATTTGAATTTGCGTCTAAATTATAAACTTACGAAGAAGAAGAAAATTTTTTTTGACAAAAAGGAATCCTTTGTTCTCATAAAAGAATAAATTTCATTAAAATTAGCACCTTCATTTATAACTATATAATCGAATTGGAATGGATACAATTGGTAATGAGATAATAAAAGGAAAAACCCTGGTTTCGGATGGGGCATGGGGAACTTTTCTTCAACAAATGGGTTTACAACCCGGGGAATGTCCCGAGTCGTGGAATTTGAAATACCCCGAAAAAGTGCTTCAAATTGCTCAAAGTTACATTGATGCCGGTTCCGACATGATTGAAACCAACAGTTTCGGGGGAAATTCCTTTAAATTGTCCTATTTTGGGTTGCAGGATCAGGTTTATGAGTTGAATAAAGCGGCTGCCGAAATTTCACGTAAAGCTGCCGGCAGCGAAAAACATGTGCTGGGTTCAATTGGCCCAACCGGTAAAATGCTGGTGATGGGCGATGTTACTTATGAGGAGCTTTATGAAGCTTTTAAGGAACAGGCTATTGCCCTTGAAGCCGGGGGCGCCGATGCCCTGATTATGGAAACCATGTCAGATATTGACGAAGCACGGGCAGCGGTAAGTGCCTGCAGGGAAAATACTTCCTGTGAAGTGATCTGCACCATGACTTTTGAAAAATCGGGAGAAGGTTTGTTTCATACCATGATGGGGGTTACTCCTGCAGAAATGGTACAGGCCATGATCGATGCGGGTGCGACGATTATTGGCGCCAATTGCGGAAACGGAATGGAGAACATGATTGGAATTACTGAAGAAATTCGGAAAACCCATCTGACAATTCCTGTTTTGATTCATGCCAATGCCGGCGCGCCGGTCTATTGCAACGGTGAAACCCAATTTCTGGAAACCCCCGATGTTACGGCCGGTTTTGTTGATCAGCTGATCAGCTCTGGTGCGAATATTATTGGAGGCTGTTGCGGAACTACCCCTGATCACATCCGGGCGATTGTTCAAAAAGTGAAAAAATAGAGTTTAAATTATTGATTTTAATACGAATATAACGATATGAGTCCTGAGGAATTACTGGCAAAACTTTCAGAATGTGTTGAATTTGGAAAAGTAAATAAAAACGCACCTTTCCCTCCGGCGATGAAGGGAATGGATGGCGCCGATGAGTTAACCAAGCAGGCGCTCGACATGGGCATCAATCCGGAGGTTATTCTGAACGAAGCGTTGATTAAAGCGATGGACAGGGTCGGTGAGAAGTTCAATCAGAAGAAGATATTTGTTCCTCAAATGCTGATTGCAGCCAAAGCAATGAATGTGGCTATGGAACATCTAAAACCGTTCTTTTCGAGCGGGGAAGTAAAGCGAAAAGGTAAATTTATCATCGGAACCGTGGCTGGCGATTTGCACGATATTGGTAAAAATTTGGTTGCCATGATCGTAGAAGGCGCTGGCTGGGAGGTGATCGATTTGGGGGTTGATGTGAGCTCCGCTAAATTTCTGAAGTCGATATCTGAGAATCCCGATGCATACGTAGGTTTATCGGCCTTGTTGACCACAACCATGAAAAGTATGCAAAATATTGTGAATGAAATAAAACGGGAACACCCTTCGGTGAAGATCCTTATTGGTGGAGCACCGGTTACCGAACAGTTCCGGGCTGAAATTGGCGCCGATGGTTATTCTTCCAATCCACAGACAGCAGTTGCTTATCTGAATGCACAATTAGCCTGATTTATAACGATAAACCTTGGATTCAAAAGTTGTATCATTTTCTGCCCTTTTAGGCAATTCAGAAAAATTGCAGGTGCCGGTTTCCGAGCTGGTTGTTTCGGTTGAAAAGATCCTGAAAGGAATGGAAATGAAGCTGACCGACGCCGATGACTATTTGCTTAAACTAATTGATGAATTGACGGGGCAATGCTTCCGGATGGTTCAACCGCAGGCAGGATATGTCGTTTATGATGATTTCAGTGTGGTTGAACAAAAAATCAGAATTGAGAATAAGTCATTTGATACCGGAAAGATTGTTGCCTCATTTCTGAAAAATAGCGATGCACTTGTTTTGTTTTCAGCGACCTGTGGTGCCGACATAGAAAAATATTCCAAAGAGTTGATGAAAAGTGGTCATGCCCTCGAAGGGTTGATTGTCGATTTGGTTGGTTCCGAATTGGCCGAGTCTGTTGTCGACTATCTTCATTTTCAAGTGGGAAGCAAAGTTGGGGAAGTTGATGCCGGGGTTACCAACCGGTTTAGTCCGGGATATTGCAACTGGCCTGTTTCCGATCAGCAGCAACTATTTGATCTTTTAAAGGGAAATCAAAGTGGCATTCATCTTACTCCTTCATCGTTGATGATACCGGTAAAATCGGTTAGTGGAATGATTGGAATTGGTTATTCTGTCAAAAGGGTTGAATACAAATGCCAGATTTGTGACAACAAAAAATGTATCCTGCGGAAAATTGAGTGACTCAAATATTTTGAAAGAAGCAGGAAGTAATTTTCTCAATTGCTTCCTGCTTCTTTTGATGGCTTATAAGGCTGTCCAGTAACCCTTTTCGGGGATTTCAATGTTTTTATAGCCTTTGCCTTCCAGGTATTCTTTATAAACGAGTTGCGATTCATATTCACCGTGAACAATGAATATTTTTTTCAGCTTGCTTTTTGATTGGCAACTGATGTATTCTTCCATTTCTTTGTAATCGCCGTGTCCGCTGTACGAGTCGATCCTGAAAATTTCAGCCCTGACGGGATAAACGATTCCATGTATGGAAACTTCTTTGTCGCCGCGTAAAATTTTGGCACCCAATGTAGTTGGTGCACAATAACCTACTGCCAGAATAGAGTTTCTCTCATTCGAAATGGTGTTAGCCAGGTGGTGTTTTACCCGTCCGGCTTCCATCATACCTGAGGCAGAAATGACCACACACGGTTCTTTTCGTTCGTTGATTTTTTTCGATTCAGCAACCGTTCGCACATAAAATAGCTTATCGAAACCAAACGGGTCAGGATCGGTGTGCATTTCATGAAGGATCTCTTCATTGAAACATTCCTGGTGCATTCGGAAGATATCGGTTGCATTAACCGACAGCGGGCTATCGACAAAAATGTCGATTTTGGGGAGTTTCCCTTCGTTGAACAGTTGGTTAAGGGTGTATACAATTTCCTGGGTACGGCCTACGCTGAAGGAAGGAATAATCAGTTTCCCCTTTTTAGCCACACAGGTGTGGTATATTGCTTTTAGCAGGTCTTCGCGGGCTTCATCATCATCCTTGTGCAACCGGTCACCGTAGGTTGCCTCTGTAATCAGGTAGTCGGCTTGAGGAAAAGGCTTGGGCGAATCGAGGATTTTGTTGCTCTTTCGGCCAATGTCACCGGTATAGGCAACTTTTTTCAAACCATCGGTTTCGTTTACCTCGAGCAAAACCACTCCGCTTCCAAGCATGTGCCCTGAGTTGGTGAATTTAACCTTGATATTTTCATCAATATAAAACTTACGGTCGTAAGCTACACTGATAAACAATTCCATACAGCTAATCGCATCCTTGCGGGTGTATAGTGGCTCAACGGGCGGAAGCCCCTGCAAGGCTCTTTTTTTGTTAAAACTGATTGTATCCGCTTCGTGTATTGCACCTGAATCGGCCAGCATAATGGCACATAAATCGCGGGTAGCGCTTGTACAAACAACCGACCCTCTGAATCCCAGTTTGTAGATGTAAGGGATTAACCCCGAATGATCGATATGGGCGTGGCTTAAGATGATGTGGTCGATCTCTTTGGGATCGAAACCAAGGTCCCGGTTCAGCGAATCGGTTTCAAGTCCCTTACCTTGATAGAGACCACAATCGAACAAAATCTTTTTATTCTTTTGTGTGATAATCAAATGTTTGCTGCCGGTTACTTCACGTGCAGCTCCAAGAAATTTTATGATCATAGCAATCGGTTTTTAATCGGGTTATTTATCGTTTTCCGGATTGATTTTTTCCGGGTATTTTTCTTCAAATGCTTTTAATCCGGCCCTGCAATCATCCAGTGTTCCGTATTTGTCGACACCGTTTGAGGTCCATACCATCAATCCTTTCCACCCATTCTGATAGGCTTTGATGTAGGCGTCGCTCATGGACACAACCAGCGAATCTCCTTTTTCGGTTTGGATGAAAATCCCTTTTGCCGGGTTTTCGGCAACCATGCAGGGGCGGTCGTTAATGCCATAGTATTCTGGAGATTTTTCGGTGCAGAAATTTCCAAACCACTGAACGACCCAACCATAGTAGTGGGGAGAATAGAAATCGAGACGGGCAAGTGGTGACTGAACCTGTTTCTGCAGGTTTTGGTCGCTCCACTTATTTCCTTCAAAAGGTTTTGGCATATCGCAATTCCATTTTATGGCAGCACTACCTACGGTGAAAAGGATATTGCTGTTCTGGTGAACGGCAACAGCCATGCTGCCAACAAAATATTGGAGTTTATCCCAACTGCACTGGGCATTGTCTTTGTCGTTGTAAATCCATTCAATTTCGTTACAGGCATCGATGCTCCATAAATATGGATTGTCCTTAAATTGTTGGATAAAAGGAGTGATGTAATTGTCGATGTACGATTTGACATTATCGGGATTTTCAATCATTTTTCTCCAGCGCATGTAGTTTTTATGGGAACTTTTGGTGTGATCGAACGAAATCATGGTAGCCATTACGTAGATCTGGTGTTTCTGTGCCAGACTGAGCATATCTTTGATATTCTGCCAATGAGCTTCGGTTGCGCCTGATATGTAACCTGTTGAATCGATATTGATGCCAATTTCGCCGTCACATGAAATCCATATTCTGGAGCAATTACCTCCTGCCTGACGGATTTTAGCGAATTCACTGTCCCAAAAATTGGAATCATATTTTCCGCCAAAGTCATTCCAGTCATCCCACGGGGTATTGACTCCATTCATGACAATTTCTTTGGTTCCAACCACAAACCGGGTTCCTTCGGTTTTTATCCGGGGTGAGTCAGTTTTAACAGAAGAGCAGGATGCAAAAAGCAACAGCATAATTATTAGTGAGTTTACTAAAGGAAAAGAGGTTCTCATAACACAGATTTTGATTTTTCTCTTTTCAAAAATAGCGAAAAACGGTTGAAATCAAATTATTTTCCTCCTCTGCTATTAAAAGAACGAGAATAGTTGATTTTTCTGAAATTGAATCCTAAATTTGGTAAAGGTAAGTGAACTGGTTAAACATATATGTACAGATTCCTGATTGTATGTTGTTTATGCTTTTTCTTGTCGATAGGAGGTTACCCTCAACAGATCAAGGGTAATTTCTTTGTAACAGGGAAGGTTAAAGTAGATCAGGGTGTGGTCGATGGCACTCATCTTGAATTGTACCAGAATGGTGTTAGAATTCAGGATCTTGTGGTCAATCGCACTGGCAGTTTTCGTGTGCCAGTTGATTTGGGAAAAGTTTACCGATTTACGTTCTCAAATACCGATTACTATTCCAAAACGATTGAAATAGATACTCATGTTCCACCCGAAGTGATGAAGGACAATTCAGAATTTCCTCCGTATCAGCTTACCATTTTGCTTTATCGAAAAGTTCCGGGAGTGAATGAGACATCCCGTGAGATCGGAAAAATCTCCTATAATCCCAAAACCGACAATTTCGATGCCGAGATTTTGCGGCAGGAGGTTGATTTGTCGGCAATGATTGCGAGTGCTCTAACCGAGGTGAAGCAAAAGAGTGAATTGTATGAAGAACAGGCAACTCGGGATAAAAAGCAAAAGTATGACCGGCTGATCAGTGAAGCAAATTCTTATTTCAATGCCCGAAATTATAATCAGGCCATGCTAAGTTATCGGGATGCTGCCTTGATTTACCCCAACGAGAGTTTTCCCCGCGAAAAAGTCGATCAGATGTATCAACTTTTGGAGTCGGAGGAGTTAGCGAAGGCTTTCGGGCCGCCCACAGAAGACAATTTTTTGAAGTATGTCAATTATGGTGATGCTAAGTTTAGCGAAAAAGAATTTACCATTGCCAGGGTTGCTTTCGAAAATGCCTTGAAAGTAAAACCCGACGAGTCCAAAATCCAATCACGATATCAGAACAGCCTCGATGAGATCCAGAAAATGAAAGATGTTTCGAGGGATGAAATTGTCCATCGGGATCAGGTTTATGCCTCCCGAACGGTTAAATACAAAGAGTTGATCGCAAAAGGAACTGTGCTGTTTAAAAATCAGGATATCGTTGGTGCTAAAGATTTGTTTGCTCAGGCAGCAACCCAAATCGATGAAAACAGCTATGCCCTTTTGATGCTTCAGAAAATTGGGGATATTTCTTCGAATGATGAACTGGCCATACGGCTTGCCCGAGAGCGGGATGAAGCTGAAAAAAAGCGGTTGAATGATGCCCGGAATCAGGCTTATAACGATGCGATTGCTGAAGCCGACCGGCAATTTAACGATCGGTTGTATCGTGATGCCCTCGAAAATTATGAATTGGCCCTTACCATCAAAAGTTATGAGCTCTATCCCAAACAGCAAATCATTGAAATCAATAACATTTTGGCCAAATTGCAGTTGAATGGTGAAGAGTATAACCGTTTATTGCGGGACGGCGATTCAAAAATGCAATCGAAAAATTATGCATTAGCCAGGGGCAGCTATTCCAATGCTCACGACCTTATTCCGGATGAGAAATATGCCCTCCAAAAGATGGCTGAAATTGACCGGATCCTCGAACAGTTAAAAAAGGAAGGGGCATTTCAGGAACAATATGATAAAGCCATTGCTGAGGCTGATAACCTGTTTGATCAGAAGAAATATACCGAATCAATTGTCTCTTATCAGAAGGCTTCCAATTTGAAACCATCTGAAAGTTATCCCAAAGATCAAATATTGAAAATACGAGGGATACTCTCCCGTGAAAGTGAAGATCAGAAACGACTTTTGCAACAGCAAACCGACTACGATCAGGCCATATTGCAGGCCGATATTGCATTTAACAAACAATCGTACCAGAATGCCCGTTCACTCTACCAGAAAGCGTTACAGATCTTTCCTGATCAGGAGTATCCTTCTTTACAAATAAAAAAGATCGACGATTTTCTTCGCCTGAGTACTAAAACCGTTTCTGAAAAGAATATTCTCGATCAGATCGATTTTTCCAACCTCGACAATATCAGTAAAGAGGATCGTGAAGCGGCCTACAAAGAAGCGATGGCTTTGGGTGAATCGTTTTTTAAATCAAAAGATTGGGGGGTGGCTCGTTTTTATTTCCGCAGAGCGTTGTCGCTTTTCCCCAACGATGACCCCGCTGGTAAGCGGCTTGACGAAACCGAACGGATGATCCGGGGAAATGATGTAAACGAATCGAAGTATGCCGAGATGGTTAAAAAGGCCGAGGAATCGTTCAAAACAGGCGATATTAGTGTGGCAAAATTCTATTATTCAAAGGCTCTTGAAGCAAAACCCAACGATTCGTTTGTTAAAGAACGTCTCGTCGTGGCTGAGCAATTGCTAAAATCAACTTCCGAAGGAAATGATAACCGCGAGTTCGAAGATGCCATGAATAAAGGGAATGAGTCATTTAGCAAAAATAATTATATCCTTGCCCGTTTCTTTTATCGTAAAGCAATTAGCTTAAAATCCGACAACCAGTTGGCAAAAGATCGGTTGAGCTTAAGTGAGAAAGCGTTGCAACAAGATAAATCCGAAACATCCAATCTGGATTACAACCGCAACATAACCCTTGCCGACCAGGCCTTTCAGCAACAAAAATATGGCGTTGCCGAAAATTATTACCGTCAGGCACTCACCATTAAACCCGGAGAAGCCTATCCTCTTGGCCAGCTATCGAAAATTGAGGGTTTGATTAAGAATTAGCTTCAGTTATCGTTGTCTTCGATTTAGATTGATGGCTGGTCGATCCCATTTTATGGGTTTGAAGATACACGAAGTGTGTTAATTATTTTTGAAAGTTAAGGTTTCATTTGAAATAATGAGATGACGGTTCTTTGATGGCGTAGGACAAATTGTATATTTGCGCAGTTTTTTAAAGCCGTTAAATTTACGATATGAATTCTATAAAATTTGTGAGTCCCGCAGAAGCGGTTAAGGTAATTAAAAGCAACGATCATGTTCATTTGAGCAGTGTTGCAAGTGCACCCCAATGTTTGATCAACGCAATGTGCGACAGAGGCCGTGCCGGTGAATTGAAGAATGTTCATATTCATCACCTTCATACCGAAGGTCCCGCACCTTACACCGATCCTGAATTTGAGGGAGTCTTCCAGCACGATGCTTTCTTTGTCGGGCATAATGTCCGTAAATCGGTTCAAAGCGGTTTTGCCGATTATATCCCGGTTTTTTTAAGCGAAACCCAACGTTTGTACCGCGATGGTTATCTGCCTTGTAATGTGGCAATGATTCAGGTTTGCACTCCCGATGAACACGGATATGTCTCTCTGGGTACCTCGGTCGATGCAACGCTCGCTGCTGTAGAGAAAGCTGAACATGTAATTGCCGTAGTTAATCCGAATGTTCCCCGTGCGTTGGGCGATGCCCTGATCCCGATGAGCATGATCGACATTTTTGTGGAAGATAATACCCCATTGATGCCTGCTCATTTTGCCGAACCCGATGAAATTGAAACAGCAATTGGTATTCATTGTGCTGAACTGATCGAAGATGGCGCTTGTTTGCAAATGGGTATTGGCGCCATTCCAAATGCCGTTCTGGCACAGCTTGGTAACCACAAAAACCTGGGTATCCACACCGAAATGTTTGCCGACGGGGTTCTTCCTTTGGTTGAAAGCGGAGTGATCAACGGGGCCAATAAAGTGCTGGATAAAGGAAAAATGGTTTCCACATTCCTTATGGGATCTCAGAAAGTATACGACTTTATTAATAATAACCCACAGGTTGCCATGATGGATGTGGGTTATACCAACGATCCGTTTATTATTGCCCAAAACCCAAAAGTAACGGCTATTAACTCGGCATTGTCAATCGATTTGACCGGTCAGGTGAATGCCGATTCTCTGGGAACTAAATTCTTCTCAGGTGTTGGCGGGCAAATTGACTTTGTATACGGAGCTTCCCGTTCAAAAGGCGGAAAAGCAATCATTGCCATGCCATCGGTTACCAATAAAGGTGTTAGTAAAATATCTTCGGTATTGCTTCCCGGTGCAGGTGTGGTAACCACTCGTAACCACATGCATTGGTTTGTAACGGAGTATGGTGCAGTGAACCTTTATGGAAAAACGTTGCAGGAACGAGCTAAACTGATTATTTCTATCGCTCACCCCGATCATCAGGAGGCGCTGGAACAGGCAGCTTTTGAACGTTACGGATCACATTTTAGATTTGTAAAATAAAAAGATCAACAGATAACAGAAGGCAGGAATACCTGCCTTCTGCTTTTTTATCCGTTTTGATTGAATTTTTTTGAACAGGAAACATGATATTACTCATGGAAACGAGGTGAATAAAACGGTTAAATTATATTACTTTAAGTTAGTTTAATTTGTAATTTTGCGCCCTGTTTGGTTCAATAACCATTTTTTTTGCTCTGGTTGTCGAAAATTTGAACGGATAGATTTTTTGATTTATTTATTATTTGCAAGCTAGTTAAAAGAGAATATTAACCTATAATATCAATATTTCAAATGAAAATATCACATATTGAACACATTGGAATTGCAGTTCAAAATTTGGAAGAAGCCATTGCCTATTATCAGGATGTGCTTGGTTTGGATTGCTATGCAGTAGAAGAAGTTGCTGATCAGAAAGTGAAAACAGCCTTCTTTATGGTTGGAGGAACCAAGATTGAGTTACTCGAATCGACTGACCCGGAAGGGCCAATTGGTAAATTTATTGCCAATAAAGGTGCCGGTGTGCATCACGTTGCTTTTGCCGTTGAGGAAGTAAACGAAGCATTAAAAGAGGTGGAAAGCAAAGGCGTTCGTCTTATTGATCAAAAAGGACGTAAAGGTGCTGAAGGGTTAAATATTGGTTTTCTTCACCCAAAATCAACATTAGGTGTTTTGACTGAATTATGTTCGAAATAATTTTTTAAGCAATGGAAAATCAAGATAAGATTAAGAAACTCATCGACCTTCGCGTTCAGGCTAAACTTGGTGGTGGTGAGAAGCGTATTGCCAATCAGCATGCGAAAAATAAATTGACGGCCCGTGAACGTATCGAATTGTTGCTCGACGAAGGTAGTTTCGAGGAATACGATATGTTTGTAACCCATCGTTGTACCAATTTCGGAATCGACAAGGATAAATACCTTGGCGATGGTGTGGTTACCGGTCAGGGTACCATCGACGGTCGTGTGGTATATGTTTTTGCCCAGGACTTTACGGTTTTCGGAGGCGCTTTGTCCGAAACGCTGGCCCTGAAGATTTGTAAAGTAATGGATATGGCCATGAAAGTTGGCGCTCCCGTTATTGGAATCAACGATTCAGGCGGCGCCCGTATTCAGGAAGGTGTAACAGCTCTGGCTGGATATGCCGAAATCTTCGAACGCAACATCATGGCTTCTGGAGTTATTCCTCAGATTTCTGCCATTTTTGGCCCATGTGCCGGTGGTGCAGTTTATTCTCCTTCGCTTACCGACTTTATCGTTATGAGCAAGGATACCAGTTATATGTTCCTTACCGGACCGAAAGTTGTTAAAACAGTTACCGGCGAAGTCGTTACCGACGAACAGTTGGGTGGCGCTTCGGTTCATGGTTCCAAATCGGGTGTTTCCCATTTCATCGCCGAAGATGAGAAAGAGGGAATTCTTTTGATCCGTAAACTGTTGAGCTACTTGCCTCAAAATAACCTTGAGGACGCTCCTCTGGCAGTTTGCGATGACCCGATCGATCGGTTGGAGGATTCATTGAATACCATTATTCCCGATAATCCCAATAAGCCTTACGACATTAAGGATGTGATTCATTCGATTGTTGACTATGGCGAATTCATGGAAGTTCACCGCAATTATGCTCAGAATATTGTGATTGGTTTCGCACGGTTCAACGGCGTTTCGACCGGTATTGTTGCTAACCAGCCCAATTATCTTGCCGGTGTTCTCGATATCAATGCATCGCGTAAAGCAGCCCGCTTTGTTCGTTTCTGCGATGCTTTCAATATTCCACTGGTCACACTGGTCGACGTTCCTGGATTTTTACCGGGTACTACTCAGGAATACGGTGGTATCATTACCCATGGTGCCAAACTGTTGTTTGCTTATGGCGAGGCAACTGTTCCAAAAGTAACGGTCATTCTTCGTAAAGCTTACGGTGGCGCTTATTGCGTAATGAGTTCAAAACACCTTCGTGGCGATATCAATTACTCATGGCCAACCGGTGAAATTGCCGTTATGGGTGCTAAAGGTGCTATCGAGGTATTGCAGAGCAAAAACATCAAAGCAATCGAAAATGCCGATGAAAAAGCAAAATATGTTGCCGATGCAGAAAACGAATACAAGGATAAATTTGCCAATCCGTATGTTGCTGCACAATATGGCTATATCGATGATGTAATTGAACCTCGCAACACCCGTTTCCGGATTATCAGGGCTCTTCAGGCGCTGGCAACCAAGAAAGACGTGATGCCACCGAAGAAACATACGAACATTCCTTTATAATCTGATGGTTATGAGAAAAAATAACAACTATATGTTTACTCGGCTTTTTGCGCTCCTTTTGTTGGTAACCGGGTTTGTTTCAGTACAGGCTCAGGAACACTCCAGCGTGAGGATCAGCGAAATCCTCGTAAATAATGAATCGGGCCGCGTGGATGATTGCGGAATGCACAGCAGTTGGATTGAAATTTTCAATAACGGTAATGTGCCAGTGAATATTGGAGGCTGTTATTTGACTGACGATTTGAGCAATCCAACCAAATTCTGGATTTCCAAAGGCGATG
>DAOQAB010000026.1:0-36985 GCA_035353695.1 Prolixibacteraceae bacterium | reverse complement strand
AGCAAGCTTTTCCAGAACAACCGGAGCATCACCAACAAAGGAAACTCAAGATATAACCACCTGGCTATTTGAATTTTATTTTTTTATTTGTAATTTGTATAGGCTTTATCCTTTTCTCGAAGATTAACCTAAATTGATTTTTATATGATACGCTCTCCTCTGTTAAAATTAATCTTTATCATCTCTGTCCTTTTCTATGGAATTCAGATGAATGCACAGGTCAGGTACACCTGCCCCGATGCGGTTAACTACTACTGCTCTAACGATGATGTAATCATTCTGCACGATTTGGGGAACCTTCCTTCTGGTGGAACATTCACCCGAACCGATTTACAACAAACAGTTACTCAAATCACGCCTTCAGATTATCCCCGGGGTGCTGAAATACCCATCCACTATCTGTACCGTTACGCAACCGGAGGAACGATGACCTGCGATTTCGCCATCGTCATCTACCCCGCACCAAACACTTCGTGTCCGAAACTGCTCTCTTTCTGCTGGTCGTTAAACGACATCTATCTGGGCGATCATCCCGATTTCACACCATCGGGCGGTACATTTTCGGGCAATTACATTACCAGCAACGGCAATTTCGATTGCGAAAATGCAGGCCCTGGCAACCATGTAATCACCTACCATTACACCACCGACAAAAATGGTTGCTCCGACAGTTGCCAGACAACCATCAGTGTCGTAAATGGTGCCCTTGAAAATTGCCCGTCTAATGGGATCTATGTTTGTTACAGCGAAGAAATCAATTTGGCCAGTGTTGCCAATATTCTGCCCTCACCCGGAACCTACACCGGACAATACGTAGAAAATAACATTTTGAAAGCCCCATCACCCGGGACCTATCAAATTACCTATGTGTATGAACGAATCCAGGGTTGTGATGGAATCTGTAAATTCAACATTACCCTGCACCCGGTTCCAAGTTTTCAGTGTCCCAATGACATTACAATCTGCGGAACCGGCGGTGGCCTCATTGCCCTCTCCTATCCTCAAAAATATGGATGGAACTATGAAGGGACTGGTGTCTATGTGTCGAACGGCATTCCCTATTTCGACCCGGGGAAAGCGGGTGTCGGTAATCACAAAATAACCCTCACGGTCTACAACGATTACCAGTGTTCAATTACCTGCGAGTACTATATCACTGTAACCGATTTCTCGGTCACTTGTCCACGATTATTATCATTCTGCTGGGGACTGAGCAGTATCTACCTTGGTGACCTAAAAGATTTCTCACCCCAGGGAGGCGCTTTCTCCGGAGATTACATAACCAGTGACGGGTATTTCGACAATGGAAATGCTGGCCCGGGCGACCACCTGATTACTTATACCTACACCGATCCGAAAACCCAATGCACCGACAGCTGCCAGACAACCATTAGCATCGTAAACGGAGCGCTCGAAAATTGTCCGTCAAATGGTATTTATACCTGCTACGATTCCATTATTGATCTTTCAAAAGTGGCACCCATCTACCCAACGGGAGGCATGTACAGCGGCAATTATGTAACCAACAATATATTGAAAGCCCCATCCCCGGGAACTTATGAAATCATCTACATTTACGAACGAAGTCAGGGCTGCGATGGAATCTGTAAATTCAACATCACCCTATATCCGATACCCAAATTCGAATGTCCCGACGACATGCTTCTTTGCGGATCGGAAAACCCGATCATTCTGCCATATCCCAAGGACTATGGATGGAACTATGAAGGAACCGGAGTGTATGTTACGAACCGGATTCCATACTTTGATCCACAAAAAGCCGGACCGGGAAAACACAAAATTACCCTGACCATTTACAACGATTATCAATGCGAAGTGGTATGTGTCTACTACATCACCGTTGGAAACATATCGGTTGAATGCCCGAAAATGCTCGAGGTTTGTGCCAATGAGAAGACCGACTTGAAAAAACGATGGAATTTCAACCCGCTTGGAACATTCTCGGGCGACATGGTCGATGCCAGCGGCATATTTACAGCTCCTGTGGTGTACGAAAAGAAATGTGTCACATTGAAATACGTTCTGAAAGATGAATCAGGGTGCGGCGATTCGTGTGAATTTGTAGTCTGTATCCTACCATTTCCGAGGATCGAATGCCCCGACACCATTGAAACCTGCTTAGGCGATACAACCCTGGTCTTAATTCCCAATGCACCGGGTCACTTCTATTGGAAAGACACCCAAATCCCCAATCCGTTGGATCCGGCAAAATTGGGTGCGGGGACTTACAACATCACCTATACACAAGTTATTAGTGAAAATCCATATTGCGTCTATACCTGCAATTTTGTCCTGATCATTTATCCAAAACCGGTCTATGAGTGTCCACACGACACCGTCGTATGTTTATCCGACGAATTGATCAAACTGCCTGTTCCCGATTTTCCAAAATGGAATTATGAAGGGAAAGGGGTTTATGTGGTCGATGGCATTCCTGTTTTCAATCCGGCAAAAGCGGGCGTTGGTGAATTTACCATCACAATCACCGTGGTCGATAAAAACGGATGCACTGCAACCTGCAGATTTACCATAACGGTTGTCGACTACCATATTTCATGTCCGAAGATTGTTTGGGTTTGCCCCGGCATAAAAACCGATCTGAAAAACCGGTGGAATTTCGATCCACGGGGAAAATTCACAGGCGATTTTGTCAGTACCGATGGGATTTTCGATGCACCAATGATTGATTATCAAAAGTGTTTTGAAATAACATACAGATCAACCAGTGAAGCCAGCTGCAAGGATTCCTGCACCTTTAGTGTATGTATACTTCCGCCTCCGGAATTTGAATGCCCCGATACCGTTTATCGCTGCATCGACGGTGGAGTTTATCTTCCGCCTCTTGCTTCGAATTATAAATTCTACTGGAACGATAAAGAGATTCCGAACGGGTTCAACCCGGTCGAAGCGGGCGTTGGGACTCATCCTATGAAAGTTATTTACTGGGCACCAAACGAGTTGAAATGTGAATATGTTTGTGAATTTGTCATTGTCGTCTCGCCTAAGTCTACATTCGAATGCCCCAAAGACATGTCGTTATGCAGTGTTGACGAGATTATTACGTTGCCGCTTCTGCCCTATCCAAAATATAGTTACAGAGGAACCGGGATATATTCACAAGGAAACATTTCTTATTTCTCGGCGCCTAAACCAGGGGAATATACCATCACCGTTTCAATTACCGATCGATACGGATGTACAGGAACCTGTACTTTTACAATAACCGTTGGCGAATTCAACCTGGAGTGTCCGAAGGTCCTGAAAGTTTGTCCCGATGTAAAAACCGACCTGACTAAACTTTGGAACTTCGACCCACGGGGAGAATTCTTTGGCGAATGGGTAACCTCCGACGGGATTTTCAATGCTCCGTATATCCCGGGTAAAAACAACTGCTACACGCTGATGTATAAACTCAAAATCGATGAAAACTGCAAGGATTCGTGCCGTTTTGTAGTGTGTGTCAATTATGTGCCCGAAGTGAAGTGCCCCGATACGCTGGAAGTTTGTATCGACGACCGGCCATTTAACCCGGCTGCCGGATCCAGCGCGACTGTTTACTTTAATGGTCACCCCATCCCCAACGGGTTTAATCCTGCCGAGGCAGGTGCTGGCACCCATATTCTGACGTTTGAATATCCAACCACCCAATCGGATTGTAAAGCCTATTGCCAAATGGTTGTCATTGTTCATCCTCTACCGGAAATCGACTGCCCCGATGACATCTATCTATGCAATCCCAAAACAGAAAGAGCACTTCCGGTGTTCGATTATCCTTACTTTGAATACCGGGGGAAAGGCATCTTTTATAAAGAGCGGAAGCCTTATTTTCGGGCGCCCAACGGACGTCCCGGCACCTACACCATCTGGCTGTACGTGAAGGACAAGTTTGGTTGTACCAATTCCTGTTCGTTCAATATTGTTGTAGGAAACATCAACATTAGCTGTCCGGAATACCTGACGGTTTGCCCCGGTGCTACGACCGACCTCACAACGTTGTGGAATTTCCATCCTCATGGTACATTCTCCGGCCCGTTTGTCAATGCCGGTGGTTTGTTTGATGCTCCCGAAGTTATCGGGGAAACAGAATGTTACCCAATCCAGTTTACCATTAAAACCGACGATGGATGTGTTGACTCCTGCACATTCAAAGTATGTGTTTTGGCATTACCTAAAATTCAATGTCCCGACACAATCCATGTATGTATCAACGACTCTACGTTTGATCCCATGCCGGGAGCTCCGGGTATTATCTATTACAACGATCAGCCCATTCCAAACGGATTTAACCCGCAAACAGCAGGAGTTGGCACACATCATCTGCATTATCATTATCTGATCAGCAGAAAGCCATACTGTGAATACGATTGTGATTTTGTAATAGTTGTTCATGCCCTGCCCAAAATTGAATGTCCCAATAACATGATGATTTGCAGCACAGACCAGAAGATTAAACTTCCGGCACAGCCTTATTATCAATATGTTTATTCAGGCGATGGCGTAACGAATGAATCCGGTGCCTATTATTTCAACAGCTCTACTGCCGGTACCGGACAACATGTTATTATGCTGGTGGTTTACGACCAATACGGTTGCAAGAGTTTGTGCCGGTTCATTATTTATGTAGGTGACACCAAAATTGATTGTCCCGACACACTTTGGGTTTGCCGGAACGAAAAGGGTAACCTCAACCGGTTATGGAACTTCCCGTACGACGGAACTTTCTCAGGCATCGGTGTCTATCCCGATGGAGCCTATTCGGGAGAAGTAATTGCCGAAAAGCAATGTGTCGATGTCTATTATCACTATTACAAGTACAAATGCGAAGATTCCTGCCTGTTTACAATTTGCACCGAACTGCTGCCCAATGTTGATTGCCCGGATACCATCCACACCTGTGTCAACGGGATTCCTTTCATGCCGATGGATAGTGTTACTGGCACCTTCTACTTCAAGGGAGAGCCTCTGCCCAACGGGTATTTCAACCCAATGGCCTATTCCGAAGGAACCTATACCATAACGTATGTTGAAACGTACGGTCATAATCGGGATTGCAAATACACCTGTGATATCATCGTTGTTATTCATCCGCTGCCAAAACTTGAATGCCCTGACGATATCCTGATCTGCAATTCCAATGTGGATAAAATTGAACTACCCGTTTTGCCTTATCCGTATTACCTCTACACAGGCGACCATGTAACCGGCGATCCCGGTCATCAGGTATTTCTGGTGAGCGAAGCAGGATCGGGTATCCATTACATTTCGGTTACCGTAAAGGATCAGTGGGGCTGTTCAAAAACCTGCAGGTTCCGTGTCATCATTGGAGAAAACACCATTGATTGTCCCGACACCCTGTACCTGTGTCCCGGCAATAAATATCCACTTACCAGGATTACCAATTTGCCAGGTGGAGGTCACTTCATCAGCGATATGGTTTCGAACAACTGGTTCTATGCTCCTGTGAGCGATGTTGATAAATGCTACGATATCAAATATGTTCTTAAAGACACGCTTGGATGTGTTGATTCCTGTCAGTTTGTAATATGCGTTCAGGGGAAAACCGAAATTGATTGTCCCGACACCATTAAAGTTTGTTTCAACAGTGATCCATTTGTTCCAAATGTCAAGCCTGCCGGAGGAAAATTCTACCTTGCCGATGGCTCAATACTTCCGGACGGTTTGTTTGATCCTGCACTGTTTGGCGTTGGGAACCACATTGTGTACTATTACACCACAACGGCATCGCCCTATTTCTGCGATATTCGGTGTTCTTTTGTCATTCAGGTACTTCCTGAACCAGAAAGTCCAATCTACACTCACGTTCTGATGTTCTGCCAGGGAGACCCCGTTGTTTTATTTCCTGGCTATGGAACAGTCTCACTAAATGGGAAACCGATTACGGCATTTTATCCTACAACACCCGGAAGATACAACCTGTTAGCCACAATAAAAGATCGAATAACAGGTTGTTCGACTACCGATGAATTGATTTTCATTGTTAATCCGTTGCCTGAAGTGAATTGCCCGAAAGATGTCACCGTTTGTGCGAAGAAAGGGATCTATGAACTAGGCGGTGGAGAACCAGCCGGAGGCACATACCATGAAAATGGAAAGGCCTTGACCTACATTCATACCGATTCTCCGGGAGTTCATACCATCTGGTATGTTTATACCGATCGTTATACAGGATGTATCGACAGTTGCAGCTTCAAGGTTTATGTTCTTACTCCGCCTCAAATCGATTGTCCGGAAAAAATAACCGTATGCTCCGAAGACGAGGTGAACCTGCTCGGATATGTTACCAAACCGGCAAGCGAAATGTACCATTATTGGTTTAGCGGGCCAGGTTTATCGGGAGAACACAACGAGATATTTAATGCAGCATCGATGCAACAAGGTGAATATCTGATCAACTACACGGTAGGCGTCGGAGATTGTGTAGACAGTTGTTCGTTCTGGGTGGTTGTTTATCGTCCTCCAATGGAGATCAATTGTCCCGATGACATGTTCTTATGTGCATCTTCCAATGCCATAGATATCTGGGCACTGCTCACGCCTACCGGAGCCGCACCTTCAGGGCTGATCGTTACCGGTCCTTACCTGACCACTTCAGCAACTCATGCAGGCGTCTATTTCGACCCGGGTAAAGTAGATCCGAAAGACTACGACAAACCGCTCGAATTTACAGCCCGGTCGTGCACCTATTTCAACGACCGAAAAGACAGTTGCTGCACTACCTGTACTTTCCATATCACGGTTACCAACCATGCACAGGTTGAATGCGCCGGCAACATCTTTGCCTGTGAAGGCACCGGCTCCATCGACCTGAACAACTACGTATCGCCCGATGGTGGTGAATTCTATTACAATGGAACGTTGATCGGTAATATTTTCTATCTGGCCAATATTCCGTCATTAAGAGACATTGTAATTACCTATTTCCTGCCAGAGCGTGGTGCCGATTGTGCCGACAGTTGTACACTAACGTTGAAAGTGTTGCCAAAGCCTGTTATTGATTTGCGCGATACGGTTTGTGTTGACAACAATCCATTTACCATCAACAACAACCAGGTACTTTATGCCAGCAGTTATCATTGGAGCAGCGATGGAACCGGTTATTTTGACAACCCGGGTGTATTGCATCCAACCTACCATCCCAACATCGAGGATTTCAAGACAGGTAAAATCAACTTCATCCTGATAGCTTCAAACGAAAAATGCGAAGCAAAAGATAGTATGTCGGTTTCGCTTGCCCAGAAACTTGAATTCCCGGCAGGCTGGGGTGGCGTTTCACTATACAGGGATCCTGTCGAAGAGGATATTATGGATATCGTAGGACCAATCAAAGATGATCTGAACCTGATCTTCAATTTGAGTGGTGATAATTATATTCCAACAAATAGTACCCTTGCCTCATGGGATAACCAAACAGGTTACATTGCCAACTGCACCAGCGGATCATCGTTACTTGTTGCGGGCAGCTACAACGATGGACAACCGCTCTACGTATCCAGTGGCTGGAACCTGATTCCGGTTCTTTCGGCTTGTAGCGCTGACGCAGACATCCTCAATTTGAACAACAACCTGATCATGGTCAAGGAAGTTGCAGGATTGGATGTTTTCTGGCCTGAAGCCAATGTTGCTGACCTGACCGAATTACAACCGGGAAAATCGTATCTGGCTGATTTTACTGGCAGTGAAACAATCATTTTCCCAAGTTGTGAATCGGTTCTTTCGTCGTTGCTCAAAAACACAACCGTCGATCCGTATATCCCAGAAGGCTGGGGAACCCTGCACAAAACACCAATATCGATGGTTGTTGCACTTCCTCTCGATCAGTTTACCGGTTTGGATATTTCTGACGGTGACGTAATAGGTGCTTTCACTCCGGAAGGTATTCTTGGAGGAGTATGCGAAATTGGGCTCAACAACACGCTCGTCATCTTTGGCGATGATCCGTTAACCAATCACAAGGATGGTTTCGCCAACTGTGACCCGGTAACGCTCAAGCTTTACAAACGTTCCAGTGGCAGCATATTCTCAATTACGCCAGAAGTTATTGAAGGATCGCTCGAATGTTACAAGGAAAACGAAACAGCTAAAATTGGATCGGTTGTTCTCACCGATGTGAATACAGTCCATCAACCACAATTCCTGGTTTATCCCAATCCGGTAAAACAGAACATGCAGGTGGTTAATCCGGTTGGATCGGTTACTTGTACCATATTCACGTTAACAGGCCAGGCAATAATGACCCGGCAGCTTGAACACGGAATCAACAGCCTGCCCGTCGAGTTGCTAAAGGGTGGAGTGTACATTATCCAGTTCTGCGACCGGGATTACATGGTATCAAAACGATTTATCAAAAAATAAACAAATGTGAACTAAAAAACCGGTTTTCAAATATTGAAAACCGGTTTTTTTCTATTGGTTCTTATTTCAGTTAACCCTTCTCTTCAATCTTAAAAAACGAGATTAGTTCTTCCAGCATTCCTGCCTGTCCCGAAAGCTCTTCGGCACTGGAAGCCAATTCTTCGGAAGATTCAGCATTATGCTGAATAACAACGCTCATTTGCTGGATTGCACTATTAACCTGCATGGTTCCATTGGTTTGCTCCATGCTGCTGTTCGATATCTCTTTCACCAGCTGAGCGGTTCGTTCAATTTCCGGGAGAATCTGCTCCAGCATCTCAGCCGCATGAAGCGTGGTTGATAAAGTCTGTTTCGAAAGGGTTTCAATTTCAATCGAAGCTTGTTTACTCAATTCAGCAAGTTTTCGCACCTCGGAAGCAACAACTGCAAACCCTCGGCCATGTTCACCGGCACGAGCTGCTTCCACTGCAGCATTCAACGCAAGAATATTGGTTTGAAAAGCGATCTCGTTGACAACGGAGATCTTGGCCGATATTTTCCGAACGGCTTCCAGACTCTCTTCCGAAGCAGCCCCCAACTCTTTAATTCCTTCGTACGAAACATGCGCAATCTTCTCTGTTTCGTTGGCATTCTCAGAATTCTGCATAATGGTTGCCGAAATCTCTTCCATGGTCGATGAAACTTCCTCGACGGTTGATGCTTGTTCATTGGCACCCTGGGCATATTCCTGTGCCGTATTACTTAATAACGAACTGGCCGAATTAATCGAATTTGCCCCTTCTTTTATTCCACTCACAACCTCCCGGAGCTTCATCCTCATTGCAATGAGAGCCCGCGACAAATCGCCTATCTCATCGCTACGATCTTCTGCCAGCACAATTGAACCGGCAATCTTTCCCTCGGCAATTTCCTTTGCCATTTCAGAACTTCTGACGATGGGGATTGAGATCCTCTTCGCTAACACATAGATAATCAAACCAACTACAACAATAAAAAGAAGACTAATCGTAATAATTGGTATGAGAATAGATTTTGACAATGCCTTTATTTCTGCCATCGGCACTTCAACCATTACCGTCCAGCGACTATTCGATTCGTTAAAATGAATCGGATTAAATATCCGTAATACATCAACACCTTCTGCTGACTGATCCAGACTTTCAAATCGAATTCCTTTTCTGATTTTTTCAACCACCGACTGATCGCGGACCAAATCACCTATATTCTTCTTTAACAGCTTCGCATTCGGATGAGCTGCTACCTGAAGATCATCGGAAATGACAGCTGCAAAACCTGTTTGATAGATTTTGGCATCTTTCACAACATCCGTCACGTTGGACAACTCTACGTCAATACCGACGACCCCCAAGAAAACACCATTATCCATTATTGGAACGACCACATTGGTTTCATAAATATTGTCGCTGGCATTTCCGGTATAACTGTATTCATACGGATCGAGCACCGTTACTTGATGGTTTGCTTTCGCTAGAGTATAATAGTCTTCAGAATATTGATCGATAGAACACTCTTCGGCAACAATTCGTGTGCCTGATTTATAATAACAAATATTCAATCTTCCATTGGATTCGGCATAGTAGGAATCGGATAAAAACAACCGGTCATTACCCTCATAACTATCCTTTTCCCACATGGTCCAAATTGAAACGTAGTTCTCGTTAGCTTTCAAAATGTTCTGCAATACGGCACCAATTTCATCCCTTGAAGATTGATTCTTTTTAAGTGCAAGAAAAGAATTTGAGATTGTTTTGCCATTCTCGATGGCCTGATTCAGGTAATTTTCAACTTCTAATGCAACCTCCTGTGACTTCAAATCGGATATTTGCTTTGTTGCTGTTTTTGAAAAATTTATGGTACCCTTTGAAATTAAAACAGACTGAATCGCATTGGCAATAAAAACAACCCCCAAAATACTAATGAAAAGCTTGGCAGCTAAACTTAACTTCTTCTTCTTCATACTCCTCCCCCCAAAAAAATGACTTTTTTTCTTATACTAATTCAATAAATCTTCATCCGTAAAACAATATATTTCAAAGTATTATAAAATAATTTTCTTTCCTATTCCAGATAATGAAAAATTGTTCCTCGACATCGTTACATCATACAATTTAACGAATCCTTCTCACAAAAAGAAGACCATCTGAAAAGTTCGGAGAACTGTTTTGCAACAAGAATTCTTCAAACCTTTAAATCAGCATACAAGAATACTCTGCAGACAGGGAAAAGTGGCAAAAGTTAAAACTTACCTTCTTGTTTTAACAGATCATAAACCAATTCAACAGCCTCTACAACTACCTGCTGACATATAAGTTGATGGTGTACTCGTGCGTCAACCTGCTGAGGTGTTGCATATTTCTTCAACAATTCTTTGCAGCTGGATGTTTCGTACTTTTCTTCAAACTTCTTATTCAATTCACGAACTAAACTGTAAGCTTGAAGTTTGGTATCCATATCATCAGGCTTTTCGTTTCCCATAGCCAGCCCAATAACCATAAATCCGCCGGTAAGAGCTCCGCATTTTTCGCGCAAACGCCCCATTCCGCCACCAAAGGTCGAGGAAATCAATTTGGCAGTCTTCTCATCCAAATCAAAATACTTGTTAAATGCCAGTAAAACAGATTGAGAGCAAGCATATCCTTCATTGAAACGAATTAATGCATTGTCGATAACTTCTTCTTTTGAAACCATAATCTAAAAAATGAGTTTCAAAAATAATTTTTTTGAAACTCATCCTTCACGCAATAACCTATTTTTTAATGCCAAAACCTATAAATTGTTATTATAACAACAAACATACTACTCTCACTTTTTTTTCATCCTACCAAACAGAAGAAGAAGCCACCCAATTTTACACAAATCCCCCGTTTCCCACTCTTTTACTGAAACCATGGAATAGGGCTTTTCAATCGTTACAATGGGCAACACGCTTATCCGATCATCAGTAAAGAAATTACCGAATAACCAAGATTCAACCGAAGAAAATCATATGAAAAAGCATCTTTCTGATGGATAGGACTTAAATCAATCATCTCGCATTTTACAGTATCTATATAGCGGGGACATATTTTGCTACCAGTGCAAAAAATACCGCTCTAATATTGAAAGGTTACTTCAATATGAATGATTCATTTGGGTTAAATGGAGGTAAAATCAAAAAAGTTAATAGATAAAAGACTAAAAAACGCTACGGGAAGTATCTTTGGTTCAAACAACATTACATTTAATTTATAATCAATCACATAACCACAAACCAATAAGTAAACCAACTTCAACCAACAGCAAGACTTATATCTAAAATTAGAAATTGATTACCTAAAATTAAAAACCCGAGTAAAAAGTTCGGGCTAATTTCGCCTTATGAATATGATGTGTTGGGTATTATTGGGTTCCTCAGTAACGGTTGTTACGAATTATTCTTTAATGAAGGAAATAACCAGTGAAGCTCCAATTTTAAAAAAACACTGAAATTAATTGAAAATAAAATATTTATACAATGTATTTCTGACAACTTGTTGTCATTATTCTTGTATAATAATTTCATAATTAACTACTATACTAAATTAAAATTTTATGAAAAAAAACAAGCAAATCATTGGGACATTGTTGATGTTACCGTTGATCTTATTTTCCTATTTGAGTTTCGGTCAATCCGGCTTAGTCCGAGGGAAAATCATTGATGAAAACTCCGCTCCAATTATTGGGGCGAATGTTCTGGTAGAAGGTACTACTACAGGAACAATTACTGACATTGATGGAAATTACAGAATTTCTGCCAATGAAAATTCGACTCTTGTTTTTTCTTTTGTTGGTTACAAAAGCCAAAAAATGAAAGTTGGTAAACAAACCGTAATTAATGTGTCTCTTTCACCAGACTACACTGAATTAAATGATGCGGTAGTAATTGGTTATGGTACGGTGAAGAAGAGCGACCTTTCCGGTGCAGTTGCATCGGTCCGTTCTGAATCCCTCCAGAATATGGTGACCACCGATGCGGCAGCTGCTCTTCAGGGTAAGGCTTCCGGTGTTCAGGTGCTTTCCAATTCAGGTGCTCCTGGTCAGGGTGCAACCATCCGTGTACGTGGTTATTCTTCAAACTCCGACAAAATCGGTCCACTTCTTATCGTAGATGGTCTTCAGGTTGATAACATTCAATATCTTGACCCTTCAATGATTGAGTCTTTAGAGGTATTAAAGGATGCTGCATCTGCTGCTATTTATGGTGCTGCTGCTGGTAACGGCGTTATTCTGATTACGACTAAAACCGGTGCAAAGGGAACTTCCAGTATTTCTTATGATGCTAGTTTTGCAAGCCAAAGTTTGGCAAGACATCCTCAAATCTTTAAAGCTGCCGATTTCATTGAATACAAGAAAATGTCAGGGCTTCCTATCGAATCTCAATTGGAGGCAAATGGTTATGATGGCACGGATACCGACTGGTTCGATGTTGTGTTCGCTCCATCATGGAACAAACAACATACAGTTACTTTCCAGGGAGGAAATAACCAGGGGCATTTCTTTACTTCTATTAATTATGTTAATAACGATGGTATTGTAAAGGGCGAGAAGGATGTTTACAAACGTCTTACTGCTCAGATTAATGCCGATTACAATATTAAAGACTGGTTACAGGTGGGTACCAACAACTCGATTGAGAATTGGTCAACAAAATCAGTTTCCCAGATGTCACAATATGGTTCAGTGATGAACTCGGTATTGACTCTCGACCCTCTAACCCCGGTTTATTATTCTTCCCCGGATGATTTTGCTCCAAGCATGAAGCAGGCTTATGATGCAGGTAAGAATATTCTCAAGGATCCAACCAATGGCCTCTACTACGCTACTTCAAAGTATATAACAGACGATAGTGGCAACCCATTGCTTCAAAGAGACCGTGTAGACGCTCAGAATAGAGGGATCAGCCTTCGCGGCGTTCTCTATGGAAACCTTAAACCCGTGAAAGGACTTGTAATTACCTCACGTTTTGGCTACAGGGTTGCACAGAGTAATTCACACAGTTATAGTACTCCATATTTCGCCACGCCTCAGGCAAAGACCGATGACTACAACATCTCTGCTACTGCAAATACCAGCTACTACTATCAATGGGAAAACTTTGCCAATTATAATCTCACTTTAGACAAGCACAACTTCACGGCCATGGCAGGTATGTCGTATATCGAGAATAATTGGGATAATGTTACTGCCAGCGCTTCGGGACCCGATATTCTGAAAGGATACGATTCGAACTTCCGTTACATCGATTATGTAAAAAGTAATGTCGTAGATGGAACAGAAAAAACCGTTAAGAGTTTCAGTAATTCGCCTGGCCAATCGACCCAGATGTCCTATTTTGGACGTTTAATCTATTCGTATGATAACAGGTACACCATTCAGGCAAACTTCCGTGCCGATGCATTCGACGCATCAAAATTGTCAGCCCAAAATCGTTGGGGGTACTTTCCATCCTTCTCTGCTGGATGGACTGTTAGCAACGAAAATTTCTTTGCCGATCTCAAAGATCAGGGTGCTATCACATTCATGAAACTCCGCGGTTCTTGGGGACAAAATGGTAACATTAATGTACTCAGCGATTACAAATATAACACGACTATCGCTTATAACGGCTCCTGGTATCAGTACGGTGTTGATAATGGTGCCCCTACTTATGGCTCTGCACCTTCTGGTTTAGCGAACCCTGACCTCAAATGGGAGACTTCAGAACAGTTAGACCTGGGTCTTGATATGAGATTCCTGAATGAAAGACTCTCTTTCTCGGCCGACTACTATAATAAGAAAACCAAAGACCTTCTCGTAACCATCACTCCGGTTCCTGAAATTGGTGTTTCATCCACTACGGTAAATGCAGGTTCTGTTCTCAACCGTGGTTTAGAGCTCGAAGCTGGATGGAAAGATAAGATCGGTGATTTCAGTTACTCTGTCAGCGCTAACTTCTCTACCCTTTACAACGAGGTTACTTACCTCGATCCTGCTATATCGCGTCTTACTGGCTCTACGGGTGGTGTCGATGGTACCAATAACCCGGTTTGCTCTGCATTTGAGGTTGGACAACCAATCTGGTACTTTAGAGGTTATAAGTATGAAGGGGTTGACCCTGAAACAGGTAAAGCTAAAATCAAGGATGTCAGTGGAGATGGTCAGATAAGCGATGCTGATATGACCTATCTTGGAAAGGCAATCCCTGATTTCACGTATGGTGTTAATATTAACTTAGCATATAAGGGAATAGACCTGAACATTATGGGCTCTGGTGTAGGTGGCAATGATATCTTCTCGGTATTATACCGCGCCGACACCCCAATGCGTAACTCGCTCAAGTATTACTACGACAACGCTTGGACTCCAACCAACAAAGGAGCCTCGATGCCTGATCCTAAGGCTGTAGTTGGTGATTGGCAATTCTGGGGTTCTTCAGCTTCTATGTTCAATGGTACATATTTCAAAATCAAACAGGTCCAGTTAGGATACACAGTTCCTTCATCGATTACCAAAAAGGTCCTCATCAGCAGACTGAGATGTTATGTGTCGTTGGATGACTACTTTACATTTACAAAATACCCTGGAGCGGATCCTGAGACAGCTACAACCACAAAAAACAACGATGCTTCTGGCTCAGGATATGATAACGGAACATATCCTCAAGCCAAGAAGTTAACCTTTGGTTTAAATATCACATTCTAATTTAATACTTTAACAATATGAAAAAATATAAATATATACTTCCCTTACTATTTGGTGCAGTGGCGTTATTCACTGCTTGTAGTGAGGATCGGCTTGATATCCCACAGAAAGGTGTTGTTAGTATTGAGTCATTTTATAAGACGGATGCAGATGCGCAATCTGCACTTGTCGCTGCTTACGATAAGTTTGCTACAAATATGGCGAGCTGGGAAGGTGCTTATATCTATGTTCCTTACAACATTCTTTTCAATTACGGCGCTGATAACATATTAGCTGCAGGAGAGATGTATGGGGACAATGATATGGTAGCCGCCATCAATGAGTACCGTTTCGATACTCAAAGCCCGGTTGTTAGACTAGCATACAATCATTTCTACTACGTTATTTATAGTGCCAACCTGGTTATCGATCATTTCAAATACGGGGAGAGCCCGATAAAAGACCGTTGCATTTCTGAAGCTAGAGTTCTCCGTGCATGGTGTCACATGATGGCTGCAATGGCATTTGATTGCCCTCCTCTTATTGATCATGTTCTTGTAGGCTCAGACAAACCAACAAACTATGAAGGTGGGCATGATGCGCTGCTTCAGTGGTGTGCCGATGAATGTGCCGATGCAGTCCAGTATCTTGACGAACGTAAAAGCACAACCGATAAAGATGGCGCTGTAAAAATCACCAAGGGTTTTGCCTGGACCGTTCAAGGAAAAGCTCTTTTGTATAAGGGTGATTATGCCAATGCTAAAAAAGCGTTTAAAAACATCATTTCATCCGGTAAATATGACCTTGTTCCCGGTGAACAATGGGCCGATCTTTTCCATATCGATGGTGACGGTTCCGAAGAGAAAATATTCGAGTCGAATATCGCTGAGAATGCCAGCATCAGTGACTGGAGTGGAAAAATTAATCGCTCTACCTGGATGGAAATGAATATTTGGGGTTGGAGATCTTCTCGTCTTGCTGCTCAGCCAATATATATGGCTCAACAGGGATGGGGTGGTTTGGCGATTGAAGGAAGCTTCGCCAAAGAATTCGCCGCAAACGACGGGGATTCTTATCGCCGCAAAGGGACCATGTTAACTTATGATGAGTTCATTACCGAACTCGAGTGGCCAAGCGATAAGGGTGATATTAATAGTATGACCAAAGAACAGAAATTTGCAGACAGCGGAAGAGGAATCAAAAATGTTGATGGCCTTTACGGACAGTGCGAATATCTTCAGAAAAAACACATTGCAATTCCTAAAGACATTCTGAACACTTCTTCGTACCGATACAACAACTACATTGTTGCACGTTATGCCGACATCCTTCTTCTTTACGCAGAGACTTGCGCTCAGACAAGCGACAACGATGGTCTTCAGTATCTTCAAAAAGTTCAACAACGCGCAGGATCTCAACACATTAGCTCCACACTAACGTTGGATGAAGTAAAGAAAGAAAGAAACTATGAGTTGTGGTGCGAAGGCGCTCGCTGGATTGACATGAAACGTTGGGGTGAACTTGAGAAAGTGAAGAATGCTGGAAAGCATATTCCTTCACTGAAAGATGCTTATTTTACTTTAGGAGAACCTAACCACAGAGGATATGTTGAATATTCAGAGCCTAATGCCGACAAACAAACTGGCTTTAAAGCCGGAAAACACGAATACTTCCCTTATCCGTTCAGTGTGACTTCTATTAATCCTAACATGAAACAAAATCCAGGTTGGGAATAAAACATCTCTAAGGATTTTTTCCATAAATAGGAGCCGATTCTTGTAACTACAAGGATCGGCTTTTTTTATGGAAAATCCTTAAGACCAAAATCTTTAAAACCCGATCATCACGAAATGAACAAAAAAATTCCCCCCATAAAATGAAAGCAAAACCAAACCCAGCAAAAATTGGTACTTTCACCATCAAATTTGGATAGAATAAATCAAGAAGATTGAACATTAACAAAATCAAATACGAATAAAATGAAACATCCAGGCATAAAGAGTAGTCTGATCCTCTCGATCATTTTTATCATTTCGGTTACCATTGCATCTGGTGAAGTGCGTCTGCCCCGACTGGTAAGTGATGGCATGGTACTTCAACGGGAAACCCCTGTAAGAATCTGGGGATGGGCCAATCCCGGAGAAAAAGTAACGATCGGTTTCAACAAGCAAACATTTGAAACAGAAGCTTCGAACAAAGGGGAATGGCAAATCATGTTACCAGCCCAGAAAGCAGGTGGTCCTTATGAGATGAAGATCAGCGCCAGCAACCAGATCTCATTGAAAAACATTCTTTTTGGCGAAGTTTGGCTCTGCTCCGGACAATCGAACATGGAACTTCCCATGCGACGCGTTGCGGTTATTTATCCCGACGAAATTGCTTCATCCAAAAATCCGTTTATTCGACAGTTTGTGGTTCCTGTGCGATGGAACTACAACAAAGCAATGGATGATATAAGCAACGGCGAATGGAAAGAAGCCAATCCCGAGAATGTGCTTCAATTCTCTGCTGCCGGCTACTTTTTTGCCCGTAGTCTTTACGAAAAATACAAAATCCCTGTTGGCATTATTCTTTGCGCTGCTGGTGGTTCCGCAGCCGAAAGCTGGCTCAGTGAAAAAACATTGATGAAATTTCCCGAACAATATAAAATTGCGAAACAACTGGCTGATTCAACGTACCTGAAAAACCTGATCTCCTTGGAAACGAAAGCGTCAGGCGAATGGTTCAACCAACTTGGGAAAAGCGACCTCGGACGAAAAGAAATACCGTGGTTCGCTCCTCAACTCGATGATTCCAACTGGTCGACGCTGCAAATCCCATCAACCTTCAACGAAGCCGGAATCAGTTTAAAGAATGGAGCCGTTTGGTTCCGGAAAGAGATCAATCTTCCTGAAAATTGTGATGGAAAAACAGCCCTACTGGAAATGGGACGGATTGTCGACAGCGACTCAGCTTTTATCAATGGACAGTTTGTTGGAAACATAACCTATCAGTATCCCCCCCGCAGGTATCAAATTGCTCCGGGAATACTGAAAGCAGGGAAAAACATCATTACGGTCAGGGTTGTCAGTCAAAGCAGTGCCGGGGAATTTGTGAAAGATAAACCCTATCAACTAACAGTTGAAGGTAAAACATTCGATATAAAAGGTAGTTGGAAATACCAAATCGGAGCAACCATGCCCCCTTGTCCACCATTGACTTACTTTCCAAACCGCCCGCTGGGACTTTACAATGCCATGCTGCACCCAATGATCAATTACACCATCAATGGGGTTATTTGGTATCAGGGAGAGACCAATGCCGAGCGCCCTAACGATTATTCCAACGTTCTTACGGCGCTTATCAACGAATGGAGAACCCTGTGGAAGAAAAAAGATCTTCCGTTCCTGTGCGTTCAACTTCCAAACTTTCAGGAGACAAAACCAGAGCCAACCGAAAGCAACTGGGCAATTCTCCGTAACGAACAACTAAAAATTCTTTCGGTTCCAAACACCTCGCTCATTGTCACACTTGACCTTGGTGAATGGAACGACATTCATCCCTTGAGAAAAAAAGAGGTGGGCGAACGGCTGGCCCTGGCCGCAGAAAACAAAGTATATGGAGAAAAGAATGTTTTATGTTCCGGACCGGTATACCAAAAAATGAAAAAAGACGGCAACCGGATCGTACTCTCCTTCACCCATTGTGGCAGTGGTTTACTATCGAAAAATGGCGAACTAAAAGAATTTGCCATTGCCGGAGCTGACAAAAAATATGTTTGGGCAAAAGCGAAAATCGAGGGAAACAACGTGGTCGTTTGGAATGAAAATGTTCCAACCCCCGTATCGGTAAGGTACGCCTGGGCCGACAACCCCAAAGGAGCCAACCTGTATAACAAAGAAGGATTGCCTGCTTCACCATTTTGTACCCTAAAGTAAGTTGTCATGAAACGAAAAAAACAAATACTACTTGTCACGATTTTAACTGCATTAAGTTCTGTATTTCAACTTCATGCGCAATCGATACAAACAGATGTGCCGGCGCTGAAAAATGTTTTTGCCAACGATTTTAGCATCGGTTGTCTGCTTTCGTACCGGCACATCGGGTTCTCTTCCGATCCGTATGTAAGTGGACAATCATCGGTTATTGCACCTAATGGAGGCGATCTGATCAACTACCACATGAACTGCATGTCGCCGGGCAATAACATGAAAACGGCTTATACGGTTGATTTAACCACCAGTGCCAATGCGTATGCAAAAGCGACCACTCAGGAAGAAAAAGACTCTATCGACACGCATCCGGTTATCCGCTTTAATGGCGATCTGATTGCCCAACTAAACTGGGCAAAACGGCAGAGATTCGCTTTCCGCGGACACACACTGGTATGGCATTCTTCGGCTCCTGCAGCATTCTTTCGTTCCGGATATACCGAAATCGGAAATCGTCTTTCAAAAGAGGTAATGACTGTGCGCATGGAAAATTACATCAGCGAAGTTATCCGCATCATACACGAAAACTGGCCGGGAATGTTTGTTGCCATCGATGTGGTGAACGAAGCAATCAGCGATAACGGCGGCGCATTCCGGACTTCAGGAAATGAATGGTACACCACTTTTGGAGATCAGACCTATGTGATGAAAGCCTTTGAGCTCGCCCGGAAATATACACAGTTGTATGGCGAAACTCAAATAAAGCTCTATTATAACGATTACAATACAAGCAGCTCATCCAAAGCCGATGGAATTGTCCGCTTGTGCAAACCCATTTATGAAGCCGGCTTGCTCGATGGCATCGGAATGCAGGAACACAATTCTGTTTCAAATCCAACCGCTGCGGCATGGGTCAGCTCTTACAACAAATTCAATGCGGTTTGCAACGAAATGTCGGTAACCGAACTCGACGTAAGCACCCAAAGCGGAACCAATACCCCTTCGGATGCTGTTTTGAAAACTCAGGCCAACCAATATGCCATGTTGTTCAAATGCTTTGTTGAACGAAGCTATCGCTCCGGACGGGGAAAAATCATCAACGTTTCCAAAGATGGCTTAAATGACCAATATACGTTTGTAACCAACCAGTCTTCTTCTTTATGGGATACCGGTAACCAGTGCAAACCTGCTTTTTACGCGGTAGTCGACGTCGTTAACAACTATAACAAACTCGATTCGCTGATCAAATTTGCCAAAGCTCTTGATTCAGGGAACTATTCGGCTTATGCCTGGGAAAAAATCACTACGGCCACAACATCCGCAGAGAAAGCCCTTTCAAAAAACTATTCAGCCTCCGTTTCTGCCGTTGATGGACTGGCAAACGCCTGTCAGGAACTCGAAACCTCTTTATCGACCAATTATTCCGGCATTGAAGAATGGACAGACCTCGTATCGATAAAAGCTTACAACGGCAACATTTTCCTCTGCAACTTACAAAAAGGCTCAAAAATAGGGATATATAGTCTAAACGGCAGTTTATTGACGAATTGTACAAACCCAACTTCAACCATCACACTAAATTACACGAGTCCCTGCATCATTAAGGTAATTAATGGCAACAAAATGTTTGTCAAAAAGCTATTCCTGCACCAATAATTCATATAACATTCAATGAAAAAAAGTATTTTTGTTAAGTCGTGCAATCGGTTGCATTCGTGTCAAGAAAAATTAATTTCAGACAACATGCGACCCAAAAGGGGATCATAAAAACAGAAGATCATATTCGATCAAATAAAGTTTACTAACTAATTAAAAGGAGAATGAAAATGAAAATCAAATTGAATCTGCTTGTGCTTCTGATAGCTACAATGGCAGGAATTAGCTCTTTCGGGCAGGAAATACCTCTTGTCTACGATATTGAGAATACCGGCTCGAGCTATCTAAAGCCCATTTTACCCACGTTAAGCGATCTTCCAACGGTAGAACCATTCACCGATCCATTTGAATGGTCCGACGGAAGCGGCCGTGACACTACTTTTGCAAGCTGGAGCCACCGGCGTGCAGAGATTAAAGCCGAAATCGAAAATTATGAAATCGGTGTGAAGCCCGATCGTCCCGATACCATTACAGCCAGTTACTCTAAAGGCATTCTGACGGTGAATGTAACCAAAAATGGGCAAACCCTAACATTAACTTCACCCATTACTCTTCCGGAAGGGGAAGGTCCTTTTCCTGCCGTAATAGGGATGAACTTTGGTACAGGCAGCCTTCCTGCGTCCATCTTTACCAGCCGCAAGATTGCAACCATCGCGTTCGTTCATGATCAGGTGGTAACCTATGGTAAAAAGCAACAATCCGATCCATATTACAAACTCTATCCCGATCTTTTTTATACCGGGCAATACAGTTCCTGGATTTGGGGTATCAGCCGGTTAATCGATGGGTTGGAACTGGTTCAGGATTCCCTTCCCATCGACCTGAAACACCTTGCAGTAACCGGTTGCTCTTATGCCGGTAAAATGGCTCTTTTTGCAGGAGCATTCGACGAACGTATTGCTCTTACCATTGCGCAGGAGTCTGGTGGCGGTGGCGCTGCTGCCTGGCGCTATTCAGAAACCCTTGGACCAGTGGAAACGCTGGGAGCTACTGACCATAAATGGTTTATGGAAAGCATGTTCCAATTTGCAGGCAGTAAAGTAACTAAACTTCCTTACGATCATCATGAATTGATGGCCATGGTTGCTCCCCGTGCCTTGCTGGTGCTTGGAAATCCCGATTACGTATGGCTTGCCGATGAATCCGGATACGTTTCATGCCGGGCAGCCCAACGGGTTTGGGAAAACTTTGGAATACCCGACCGGTTTGGCTTCTCGTATGTTGCTGGCCACATGCACTGTAGCCTTCCAACCAGCCAGTATCCCGAGGTTGAAGCATTTGTCGATAAGTTCCTTCTGAACGATACCACAGCAAATACCAACGTAGCCATCAACCCCTATTCAACCGTAGATTACTCCAGTTGGACATACTGGTGGGGAAAAGAAACTCCATTCTTTCCATTGCGTAGTGGAGAATCTACCTGGTTAGAACCAGAATGTGCCATCATTGGAAAAAACTGGAAAACATCAAACAGCACAGCAGCATCAAATGGAAAATATGTGGGAATAAAAACTGGCTTTAACAGCACCACGGAAGCACCCGTTGATAGTTCAAGCAACATCTATATTCCTTTTACCGTACCATCCGATTCAACCTATCACTTATTTTTCCGCACCTATGGTGAGAATGTAAATAACGATTCCTACTGGATAAAAATCGACGATGGAAATTACGAACTGGCCGATGGCTTAACAGCTACCGCCTGGATGTGGAAAAAAATTAACAGCTACAAATTAAAAGCTGGAAAGCACACCCTGACAATTGCCTACTGCGAAGATGGAGCAAAACTCGATAAAATTTGTTTTTCAGACAATCCTTCCTTCCCCATATTAAAAGGCGATTCCGCGGGCGATATTTGTAACCCAATTACAGTGGATGCAAATATCACCAAAAGCATCAATGGGTTTTCACTGGAACAAAATTATCCAAACCCTGTGAATGACAAAACCACCATTGCGTTTGAAATTCCTAAAGCAACCTATGTTTCGTTGAAAGTTTATAATTCCCTTGGCGCTGAAATTGCTGAGTTAGCCGGGAAAGAGTATTTACAGGGAAAACACACGGTTGTGTTTGACACCAAAAGCCTTTCAAAAGGAATTTATCTCTATA
The DNA here is from genome assembly GCA_035353695.1 of Prolixibacteraceae bacterium. Taxonomy (GTDB): domain Bacteria; phylum Bacteroidota; class Bacteroidia; order Bacteroidales; family Prolixibacteraceae; genus CAYMTR01. The sequence goes on along the minus strand of DAOQAB010000026.1, from coordinate 14,216 downwards.
CCATGAAAGCCAACAATTTTTCTGCCAGCCAGAAAATGATCCTGGATGGGAAATAGTCAGAAAAAAAACGGTTCAAAATTAAAGGAAAGAGAACGATCCGTTCTCTTTCCTTTTTTTAAAATAAAATATCGAATGAATAAGAACCGGGTTTCAATTATTTTTAGATATTTAAAGGCTTAAAAAAACAAAGTAAAATCATATCGTTCTATGATGCATCTTATTTGTTACCGGCATAAAAGGATCATCCTATCGATGCTATCAATCTGTTTACCATCGCTAATCCTGTCTGCCTCAACCACTGAGAAAAGTTTGAATGGAAATCCCAGGGAAACCATCTCCATCAACAACGGTTGGTGTTTCTACAAATATGGATCAGAAAACCAGGCCGACAAACTTATTTATGATGTCCGTCCCGAAATTGCCGATAAAACCGAAAACAAGGTGGCCGATACCAAACCAACCGAAGCAGTAGCAATCGAAACAAAACAAGCGATACTGAAACCATGGATCCTTCCTTCGGGAAACAGCTTCATCAACAATCCGGACAAGCAACATACACGTCCCGATGGCGATCCGGGCAGCGATTTTCCCTTTGTTCAAAGCAACTTCGACGACCGTTCATGGGAAAAAGTTAATCTGCCTCACGACTGGGCAATCGATGGACCTTTTCAAACCGGATGGGAATCGGAGGTTGGCGGTGGAATGGGGCGGTTACCTGTTAACGGAGTCGGTTGGTACCGTAAAAAACTCAACATTCCCGCTTCGGATGCCGGTAAATCCATTTTCCTCGATATCGACGGGGCTATGTCCTACTCCATCGTCTGGTTAAACGGACATCTGGTGGGAGGATGGCCTTATGGTTACAACTCTTACCGCTTGGACCTTACTCCCTATGTTTTGCCGGGCAAAACCAACCAACTGGCAATCCAGATCGATAATCCAAACTATTCGGCACGCTGGTATCCCGGTGGAGGGCTCTATCGAAACGTGTGGCTGGTCAAAACCAATCCGGTTCATGTTGCGCAATATGGCACATTCATCACCACAAAAGAAGTTTCAGCAAAATCGGCTACCGTCAATTTGAAAATAGCAATTGATAACGATTCAAAAAATGAGGCTTCGGTTGAAGTAAAAACATCGGTCTTTGCGCTGGACGAAAAGGGTAACAAAATAGAAAAAATAGTTGCGAGCTTTCCGTCTCTCGATTCAAAAATTGAAGCCGGGAAAAACACTCGGATCGAAAGCTCGGTCAACATTAAGAAACCCCATTTATGGGGCCCGCCACCTTCCCAAAAACCGAACCTTTATGTAGCGGTTACAACCCTGTCGATAAACGGGAAACCGATTGATTGCTATGAAACCCGTTTTGGTATCCGTTCTGTCGAATACAATCCCGATAAAGGAATCCGGATCAACGGAGAACCCATCTTTCTGAAAGGTGTCAACCAACATCACGATTTAGGCGCATTGGGAGCTGCATTCAACACACGGGCAGCCGAACGTCAGTTGGAGATACTCCGGGATATGGGTTGCAATGCCATCCGCATGTCACACAACCCTCCAGCCCCTGAACTGCTCTATTTATGCGACAAAATGGGTTTCCTTGTAATTGATGAAATCTTCGATTCATGGGAACTGAAAAAAACACCTCATGATTTTCACCTGATCTTTGCTGACTGGTCAGAACCCGATACCCGTGCCTTTATCCGTCGTGACCGCAATTGCCCTTCGGTAATTCTCTGGAGCTTTGGCAACGAAGTAGGCGAACAATACACTGCGGAATCCGGAGCTGCCGTGGCCAAACGGATTTACAACTTTGTAAAAGAAGAAGACCCTACCCGCCCCACAACCCTTGCAATGAACTATGCCAAACCGGATATGGAATTACCGAAAGTCTCCGATGTCATTGGGTTGAACTATCAGGGAGAAGGCATCAGACAATCTCCTGAATTCGAAGGGACCGAACGAATCCGTACGGCTCCGTCTTACGATGCTTTTCACACCCAATTCCCCAACAAAGTGGTTCTTAGCACCGAAACTGCATCGGCTGCCAGTAGCCGGGGAATTTATCTCTTCCCGGTTTCAAAAGAGCTAAGCGCTCCCATACGCGATGGCCGTGGTGGCGATTCAAAAATTTGCCAGGTAAGCTCTTATGAACTCCATGCCGTCGATTTTGGCTCCACCGCCGACAAAGTATTTGGAGCGATCGACAGCCATCCTTTTGTTGCCGGAGAATTTGTCTGGAACGGTTTCGATTACATTGGCGAACCAACTCCCTATTACGAAGCCCGCAGTTCCTACACCGGAATCATCGATCTGGCTGGCTTTCCCAAAGACCGTTACTACCTGTACCAATCTCACTGGCTACCCGAACATCCAATGGTTCATATTCTTCCGCACTGGAACTGGCCCGAACGAATGGGTAAAATCACCCCGGTACATGTGTTTACCTCGGGCGATGAAGCAGAACTATTCCTCAACGGAAAATCGCTGGGCAAAAAGAAAAAAGGAGAATACGAATACCGGTTGCGTTGGGATGATGTAACATACGAACCGGGCGAGCTAAAAGTAATCGCCTACAAAGCAGGGAAAGTGTGGGCGGAAGAAACCGTTAAAACAACCGGAGAGGCATCATCGCTGCAAGCAAGTGCCGACCGGAATGAAATAAAATCCGACGGGAACGACCTATCGTTTATCACCGTAAAAATAACCGACAGCAACGGGCTCGTGGTACCCGGGGCAAACAACCTGATTGAATTCAGTCTGGAAGGTCCGGGTGAAATTGTTGCCACCGATAATGGCAATTCCATGGATATGACTGCTTTCCCTTCACATACACGGGAAGCATTCAATGGCATGGCCCTGGTCATTGTCCGGTCGGAAGCCGGTAAAACAGGAAAAATGGTATTGAAAGCAAAATCAAACGGGTTGGAAGAATGTCAAATCGTGATTAATGGCTACGAATAGCAGAACAAATCAAAAAAATGAACGGACTGTTTTGAGAAAAATTTGAAAACAAAATAATTTGGAAATGAGAAAAAATTGGTTTATCCTGATGATCATCCTGATGATCGTTCAACAAGCGAACGCCCAGTCACCATCCTTCAAAACCTATATGAATCCGGTCATCCCGGGCGACCATCCCGATTGTACGGTTAGTCAGATAGGAAACGATTTCTACACCACCGGATCTTCGTTTAACCCAACTCCGGTAATTTACCATTCAACCGATTTAGTTCACTGGGAAGCTATTGCCCAGCCAGTAAGTGCTTCATGGTCCAACTATGGCGACACCCCCGGAGGTGGTTGCTGGGGAGGGCATCTGGTTTTTCTCAACAACAAATACTGGGACTACTTCTCCAGAAGCAATACCATGTATTTTGTGTCAGCCGACCATCCTGCCGGGAAATGGAGCAATCCGGTAAGAGTGAATGACCCGTCAACCCTCCCATACGGATTGGGTTACGACAACTCCATTTTTATCGATGATGACAACAAATGGTACCTGATCGTTAAAAATGGACAACCCAATAACGGGATTGTTGAACTTGGCAACGACGGACAACCAACCGGAACCGTTTATGACCTTAACTGGCTAAATCCATCACCCAATTACCCTTACAGTTGGGCAGAAGGCCCTGTTTTATGGAAAGACAATGGCTACTATTACTATTCTTTTGCATTAAATGTTGCAGGAGGTCAAAAAGTCATGCGAAGTAAAACATTGACTGCAGAACAATCAGCCTGGGAATTTTTAGGCGATTTCTTCAACGAAAACGATCCGTTAAAATCGGGTTCCCTTTTCACCAGTCCAAACCATGCATCACCCGCCGTTATGCTCAGCGACAGCACCTCGTGGGTTATCCATCCGCTCTATGCCAAAGATGAATGGAAAGGCCAGGGCCGGCAAGGGTTGTTGAATCAGGTGCGTTATAACTCATCCGGCACTCCGGTGGCCGATTATCCGATTAACCAACCATTTGCTGCACCCAGGTTACCAAGTAGCGGGATTCCCTGGATGGTGCCAAAATCTGATTTTTTCACCTCCGAAACGTTAAACCCCGAATGGTCGTTCCTCGGATATACAGCCGACAGCAAATACTCGCTCACCGACCGTGCGGGTTGGTTGCGTTTATCTCCCAAAAGCAAAACCAAAGCAAATACCCTTATCAAAAACGATGGTGAACACAATTATGCGCTCATTACCCGGCTCGATTTCAATGCCAGATCTGCATCCGATTCTGCCGGTCTCTGGATTATACGCGGCGATCAGAAGCTGAGTGTCAAATTACTCAGCACCGTCAAATCGGATGGTAAAAAAGGAATCATCTTCAGTTACAATACCACCACCTACGAAGCCGAAAATCTGATTGGCGACACGCTATGGTTAAAGATTACCCGAACGAATCATATCATCAACGGCTTTTACAGCAGCAACGGAAACGACTGGCTTCAGATAGGTCAAAAAGTTGAAGTACCGGTAATTGACTCCTATTCCGATTTTTCAACCTGGGCCGGGACACGCCAGGGATTATACGTATCGGGAACAAGTGATGCCTATTTCGATCTCTATATTTACCGCGATGCCTACTCTCCTATTCTGGCCGAATGCCCGGCCAATCAGTATGGGACTGGCAGAAGTTCCATAAACCAGGGAATCCGTATTTTAAAGAATATCCATAACGACGATTGGGCATTGTATGCCGGCGTGGAATTTGGAAACAGTGAATACCTTTTCACCCCTGACTCCGTTCAATTTGAAGCAGCCAGTGCGTCACTGGGTGGTACCGTTGAAGTGTGGCTCGACTCGATCGAAACAGGAAAAAAAATTGCAGAATGTGCCATTGCATCTACCGGAAGCTCCAATAAGTTTGAAACATTCAAAGCCCCGGTATCGGCTGTTTCGGGTAACCACGATCTCTATCTGCGGTTTAAAGGTGAAGGAACCGACGAACTGTTTCAGTTAAAATGGATCACCTTCACTCATAAACCGGTTCAAAATACTCAGGCAGATATCAGGGAAACCAACAAGTTTCAGCTTTTCCCCAATCCGGCAAAAGACGAGGTTTCGGTTCTTTCAAACACCCCATTCACAACCATCCAAATCTTCAATACAAACGGACAATCGATTCTGAAAAAGAATCTGAACGAAGCGGTTACCAGTTTCCGAATACCGTTGGAACTAAAAAGCGGAAACTACCTGGTTAAAGTAAGCAATAACGAACAACACTCGTTTTCAAAACTGATAATCGGGGAATAATGCAAGTGAAATAACTTAAACAGATACAAATGAAAAAATTGTTTTACATCGTATTGAGTTCGATTCTTTTGGGGATAGGAACGAATGGATGGGCGCAAAATGCGTCATCCTACCAAACCGCAACCTGGCCAGGATTCAGGAAGTGTGCCATTAGTTATACTTTCGACGACGGCTGTGCGAACCAGTTCACCAAAGCCATTCCCATGTTCGACGAATATGGCTATAAACTCACCTTGTTTACAGTTACCGGTTGGGGACCCAACTGGACGAAACTGCAAAGCGCTGCAAAGAACGGGCACGAAGTAGCAAATCACACCGCAACCCATTCAAACCTTAGTTCAGCAACCATTGCCGCTCAAAAAACCGACATCGAAACAGCCAATAATCTGATCAATAAGAACATATCTTTTACCCAATGTGTAACCATGGCTACCCCTTATTGTGCAAAAGGGAACGATTCATTAGCAGCCAGTTACTTTATCGCAGTCAGGGGCTGCCAGGGTTTTATTGAAGGCAAAACTCCAGCAAGTTTTTACAACGTCAGCTCCATCGTCTGTGGAAACCAGGGAATTATCAAAACCAGCGATTATAAGATCAAAGCTAATCAGGCGGCCTCTTCCAATGGCTGGCTGGTTTATCTGATCCATGAAATCGACAACGGCACGGGTTACTCTCCATTGCCATCCGACACACTCAGGGCTACGCTTCAATACCTGAGTGAAAACAACAGCAAATTCTGGGTAAATACATTTGGAAATGTAGCCCGTTACATCAAGGAACGCAATTGTGTCTCAGTCTCCGAAACATCGGTTCAGGATACCAAAATTACGCTGGAAGTTACCGACACCCTTTCGAACAATGAAATCTTCAACTTCCCGGTTACGTTCCGCCGCCTGTTACCTGAAGGATGGAATGCTATTTTTGCTTATCAAAACGGGGATTCGATCCATGCATCCATTGTGGAAGACAATTCGGTTCAATACATTCAGTTTGATGCAGTACCCGACGGAGGAACTGTCAAGTTATCGAGCAAGGTTCTGACGGGTGCAAAAAGCACAAAATGGAACAGCTCTCTGAACCAATTCGATATCTGGTACCAGGGGAGCCAATTAATGTTCCTTGTTCCTGAATCATGCCAGCCCAATCCCACCCTCTCGCTTTACGATCTGAAAGGAGCCAGACTTCAAACTTTCAATAAATTAATCATTTCGAATGGCAAAGGTTGGGTGGATTTCAACCGATCGAACTATGAAACAGGCATCTATCTACTAACCCTTTGCGACCAAAAAAATGCATGGTCAAAAAAACTCAACCTGCAATAAGCATTTTGACAACGGAAAATAATCGGTTGGATTCAATTTAAGGACGAATAATCAATCATATACAGAAAGGGCTTTCCGAAAGGTAGTCCTTTCTTTTTATCTGTTTATAAATTGATTTCACGATTGTTCGGTAGCACCTCAAACACAACGTTCCGTCTGGAACGTAATAAATTCAATTCGTTCAACTCTCATCAAACGATTTCACCGGACACCAATGGATTGATTTATCAATAATTAATTATCTACCAAAGAATTTCAAGATACCTGCCGGTTTATCGGCGAAGGCTCAAACAGAAAATACTTCCATCGGGACCGGTCTTTTCGAGCCACAATTTGCCATCAATGAGTTTGGCTAAACCAGCCGAAAGGTAGAGTCCCAGCCCGGCTCCTTCACCAGATGTGGTAACATAAGAATAGTTCGACATAAACTCTACAAACAACGACTTTCGCTTCTCTTCGGCAATGCCGGGTCCCTGATCCTTCACAAAAAAGGTGACCGTCGTATCATCAGCACGATACCCGATCTCAACTTCTCCCCAAGCGGTGAAACGCACTGCATTATCGAGCAGGTTCCGTAGGATCTGAACCACTTTATTACCATCGGAAACAAGCTTATCGCTACCATCGGGCAAACCAAAAGAGGTTTTTATGGTTACCGGTTTTGCCTTTTTTGAAAGATCCAGCTGAACCACATCAACCATCAAACCAAGCTGGGCATTCAGGCTGAAACTCTTGAATTCAACACTTGCCAGCCCCTGCTGAATCTTCGATACTTCAATAATATGGTTCAGCGTCTGAAGTAAACTATGGCTGTTTTCATTAATATAACTCAGGAAAAGCTGGTGTTTTTCAGGAGCCGTATCCTTATCATCCAGAATTTCAATAAATCCCAGAATACCATTCATCGGAGTCCGGATATAATGCGATAAATTGGTCAGAAAAGCGGTTTTCAGTTTATCCGACTCCACGGCTTTCTCCTGGGCATTCAATAACTCCCTATAAATCAAATTTCTCTTCATGCTCTCTTTCCTGATCAAAACGAAAAGCAAAATTCCGGTTACCAGCACATAAAACCATCCTTTGTAGGTCGACATCATCTGCATTTGATGGGGATTGGTGGCAATCACGGCAACGGCCTGATCAGAAAACAGGATCCACAGTACACCAAACAGCACGTACAAAATGGTAATCCGGTAAATAAAAGAAATATTTCTGACCATAAATTGCAATTTGGAATCGTATCGGTTAAATGTAATGAATTTCGATAAACAATTCAATACAGGAAGAATACAATTCAGGTTAAAAAGATTGCCAGGTGACATATTGTCAATTTTGGGAATATTTATTTGATTTAAAAACATAGAACTTTCAACCAGAAAAGAACAAAATAGCGCACCAGCAATAAACCTTCCTTACTGTAATAAGTCTATAAAGTAAAATAGCATAGAAAACCATGAAAGCAGCAATCATCCTATTGATTTTCCGTTTATTTTCATTTTCCCTTCTCTTGCTTGCCTCGTTTTTCTCAATGGGCAGTATTCTTACAAAAACATGGGAAAGCCAAAACCTGCCCGGTACTCCAACGGCAATTGTCTATGATGCCCGAAATGAATGGATCTATGTAACAAATGCCGGGGAGAAGCAGGGGACAGGTTATATTTCAAAAATCGACACAGCCGGCCAGATCATCCAATCAAACTGGATTTCAGGATTTGACCATCCTCAGGGATTGGCAATCTATGATGAAAAACTCTTTGTAACCGATCAGAATCAGCTAAAAATTGCAGATATCCAAACCGGAAGAATCATTGAAACCATAACGGTTAATGGTACAAAAAACTTGTCAGGCATATCCATTGATATCAATGGCCGTATTTATCTAACCGATTGGGAAGAGAATAAAATCCTCCGGATAACAAACAAAACCACTGAATTATGGGCAGAAAGTCCATACCAGATATCTCCTGCTGGAATAACTTTTCAAAATGCGGATCTCTTTCTGTTGTATCAGAACTACTCGTTGCTCTATTCCAGCGAAGAAGCCACGATGCTGTTTTCCGTACTCGCCAAAGAAACCGGGAAAACGGAACGTATTGAAGCCGATGGAAACGGAGGTTTTTTTATCTTCGACGGGAATAAACTAGTCCATTCGGCACCGGGCGGAGAAAAAAGTACCCAGACTCTATCTGACAAAGAAAAAGAGATTTTAACAGGAATGGAGTTGATTCCCTCAAAAAAAATACTAATTTTTTCAACACCCAAGAAAACCATTGCGGCTTACCGGTTTCAATAATACAAATTACAGGTAAACAGGCAACATCATCTTAAACCTTCGGCTCTTTTCAGCGTGGAAATTTTACATAGCCATTTTTAATGGCCTGTTTGATTAACTCCTTCGTGTTGGCAACGCCAAGTTTATCAATCAGATTCCGCCGGTGTGTCTCTACTGTACTGTGGGCAATACATAAAGCATCCGAAATCTGTGGGGTGGTGTTTCCTTCCACAATCAGCTTCAGCACATCGGTCTCTCGCTTCGTTAAAGGCACCTTTTTATCATTCAACGTCTTCACTGGTTTTTGCATCTCATCAATCAGAACCTTCAGAATTGCATCGCCAAGGTATTGTCCCCCATCGGCAATTTTGTGGATGGCACTTACCAACTCTTCTTTCCCTTTGTTTTTTAAGATGTACCCCGATGCGCCGGCTTCAATCAAACGCCTGATGTATTCATGGTCGTTGTACATCGACAGAATCAGGACCTTCATTTCGGGATAGAGCCTTTTTATCTCTTTGGTCGTTTCAATACCATTCATCAGGGGCATGTCAATATCGACAACGGCTACGTCGGCCTGTTTCTCTTTTAAGAGTTTTAACAGCTCTACCCCATTCAGCGCTTCTCCAACCGGACAAATCTCTTTTTCCCGCTCCAAAAGGGATTTTAACCCATCGAGCACAATCTGGTGATCGTCGGCCAAAACTACCTTAATCATATTTTTCATTATAACGGAATATTTATCGTAATAGTGGTACCTGCCCCTTTTCCCGAATCAATGTTCAACTCTCCATCTAAAGAGTTAATCCTCGATTCAATATTGCGCAGCCCCATTCCCTTTTTGTTCTTTACCTTATTGACATCGAAACCGATCCCATTATCTTCAACCACCACATTCAACCGTTTATCTTTTTTCAGCAGCTGAATGGTCACTTCCGATGCGTTGGCATGTTTCAGGATGTTGCTGATCAATTCCTGAATTACCCGATAAAGGTTTATTTCGATGTCATACTCCAGCCGGTCATCATCAAAGCCAAAATCCAGGACTTCGATGTTTAATTGACCGGTAGCAGCAATTGATTCCTGAAGGCTTTTAAGGGCCGGGATAAGACCAAATTTCGTAAGAACACCCGAGTTCAGATCATTCGCAATTTTTCGAACCTCTTCACACGCTTCATCCAGCAGGTTGTTGGCCTTGTTATACATCACCATGTTGCTCTCCCGCATTGCCTGTATATTATCCTCTACGGATTTAAAATGCAGCTTTACCATCGAAAGCATGCTGCCCAACCGGTCGTGGAGATCCTGAGCGATCCTTTTTCTCTCTCCTTCCTGTCCTTCAAGCATGGCATTGATTGAATTTAGTTCCTGATTTTTTAAGAGTTCGGATATTTTTTGTTCGCTAATTTCATTGTTTTTCTCCGCCAAAAGGGTCCGTTGCCGAAAACGGTAACTGCGGAACAAGGCTAAAAAGAGCAGGGTCAACAGGATCACCCCCACCGAAAGACTGGCAATCAAAACATTCCTTCGCTTCAGTTTGATCTCATTGATTAAATTATCTTTCTGCAACAGCTGGTTCTTCTTCTGTTCCTCCTGATAAGCATCTTTCAGGTTCATGGCATTGCGATAGGTCGCGTCGATGCTGTCACGAAGGGTTATGTATTGGTTGTTATAGAAAACGGCATCCTCCAACTTTCCCATCGCCGTATAGGACCGGTAAATGTTATGGTAAAGCTCCAGAATGATCAGTTTCTCTCCATTCTTCTTCGCATTTTCAAGGCCTTTCTCATAATAGGATACGGCTTTATGGTATTGATTCCTGGCAAGATAAAGGTTCCCGATGTTGGTATACACCGTCGATAAATTGTTCTTTCCGAATTCTTTCTTTAATTCAATGCATTTATTGTAAAACCAAATAGCTTGATCGTATTCTTTCAACTCACTATAGCATTGCCCCAGGTTATCGTAATTTGTATCGATTGTTTTGTATTGCTTTAAACTCTTCTTAATCTCAATACTCTCTAAATTATAATTAATTGCCGACTTAAACTGTCCTAGATTAAAATAAGTACACCCAATGTTCGTATAAATTGTAGCTAAACTAATTTGATCATTATGTTTTACTGCTAAATCAATTGCCTTATTGAAAAATTCCAGTGCCTTGTCATTTTCCAACATTTGGGTATAAAGATATCCAAGGCTCATAAAAGAATAAACCATATTTATGGAATCCTTTAATTGTTCCCTGATCTTTTGACCACGATAAGTTAAAACCAAAGCATCATCCAGTTTCCCCTGAATAATTAATAATATAGCTTGTCGGTCATAAGCATTTGCCAGTGCTGAAAAATTCTTAAGATCCTTCCAGATCTCTATGGAGACTTGTCCTGCTTTTATAGCATTTTCTGTCTGACCGACATTCGTGTACAAAAGAGTTAACTGTTCATTGGCTCTTCCAATTCCATAGGCGTGATTGATCTCTTTCTCAATTTCCAATGCATGAATGGCTGCTGTAATGGCCTGATTGTAATTACCCCGGATTCGTTCAATTTCTCCAATTCGGCTTAAACTGGTGGCAATACCCGCCTTAAAATTGATTTTCTCGGCAAGTGACTTTGCTTTATTGGCATAAATGAATGCCGAATCGGGCTTCTCGATACGAAATAGCCAGGATAATTCATTCAAGCAAGAAACCTTGGCGGTATCATCAGGACTAACCCGAATCGTTTGGATTAGACTGTCTGCCACGGTATTTCTCTGAGCATAACCCGATAAAATGCCAAAGGTTAACAGGATCAACAATAACAGGCTAAAGTCGTTCTTTCGTTTCATACGGAATTGGATGGAGCAACAACATTTTCAGACGATTTACCGGTAAAGTAAATAAAAATTTTGATGGGGGTTGCCTCAAAAACCTCTTTTTTGATAAATACCTTTCAACATCAAAAATTGAAACAAACTGGACATTAAAAGATTATCAATTTAATTGGATTTATCTCCACACTTCTGAGGATAGGCAAAACATCACTTCTAAGGAGGTTTTTCCCACAAGAAAGCATAAAATTTGATCGCAATAAATACAAAGAGATAAAGGATTTTATCCGATTGAATTTTGCGGACAAAAATTTTACTAAATAACTGATCGTTAACACCAGAAAATAATGCAATGAAAATTCCCTCCCCTCCTTATGATAGACCATCTGCCCCAAGATGGCCACAGATTAAATTTTCTCAATCCTCAAGTGGGGTTACCAACGTCTCGGTAACCCCACTTTTAATTCCGCATAAGCCCGTTTAAGATCAACCGGACATCACCTTTCTTCGATTCTGTCCAGATTCTCTTTACGGATTAACGCAAAAAGAAAAAATTGGGTCACCAGCACATAATGCGATCCTTTGTTTGTCGGATTGATCGAAATTCACGTTAAGCAAAAATTAAAAAAAATGAAAGAATTGCTCCGCTCATGACAAGACCATCCATCGTGTTGTATTTTCAACCCACTTTTTTCGATTGTCAATTTTCAAATCATAAAACATTGATTATCTGAAACAAAAACACATTGTAGTTTATTTGATTGATGGGAAAAAAGAAGAAAATTGCGATATTGATCCACGTTTTAATTCTGGCCAATTTACGGTTATTCGCTCAAACAACGAAAGTGGTAAGAGACTTCCGTTCCCGTGCGGCCCTGTGTGTTGAGAAAGAAGTTTTCAATAAATTTTTGGTCACTGGCGAAGCTGAAGTAGGTTTTGAACACAACCTCTCCAGTTTTGAAGAGATTCATGGCGAAGTGGGGCTTAAATACAATGCACTGGACTGCCTGAATGCCGAATTCAATTACCGTTTTCTAAAAGACCGGAAAAAATATACCAGCGAATTCGAGAATGCCAATGTCTATTCTGTTTCCGTTGAAGCATTGCACAAATTCAATGACCTGAAAGGATCTTACCGTTTGCAATATCAAAATGAAGATGAAGAAGATGTGGATGGTTTAAGGGAAAGAAACCATCATCTCGTCCGTAACCGCATCAAATTAAAATACCATATCAACCAGACCCGTATCTCGCCCTATTTCTCTTCCGAATTCTATGTGAGGGTTGCCAAAAAATACCTGGATGCAAAAAAGATCCGGTTTGTTACAGGTGCTTCCATCAATCTGAAAAAGAAACAGGAACTTGATCTCTATTTCCGTGCCGATCAGGAATTGGCGCCCGATTATCCCTGTCGCTTTTATACTCTTGGTGTCACCTATCAATTCAATTTATGAGCGTGATCTCGCAACACCTGAGAATAATAAACAAAGGAAATCCCACGCTTCTTTTCATCTTTCTGTTTTTACTGGGGACCCTCTTTTCCTGCTACAAAGAGGTAGACATAACGCCCGATATGCCCAACGAGTTGCTTTTTATCAACGGGAAAGAAGTTTTCTTCGACAACGACCAGATGATGGCACTCTACCCCATTCCAGCATACGGTACGCTAGTCGGAACCATTACCTGTAACAACGATTATTCCTTTAAAATGGATGGCGCTGAAATCGCAGACGGGACCGATTATCGGTTTGAAATCCCCGATAAAGACAAAGCCTATTTGCTCTCTATTACCAGTGCCGAAGGTGAAACAAAGGTGTATAACCTAAAATTCACCACGCTCCCACTTATCCAATTAACCGACCGATATTCATCGGTTCCCAAAGAAGATTACATCCCGGCCATTTTGAAACTGAACGATCCAAACAGGGATAGCGAACAAACTGAATACATCACCATCAAGGTACATGGCGATACATCAAGCAGAAGGAAAAAGAAATCGTACGGGTTTAACATCCAGACCGACGATCACTACCATCAAACCAAAAGCACATCGTTACTGGGCATGTACCATTATCCATCGTGGATCCTCGATGCAGCTTATGTTGACAAAAGCATGGTCCGGAACCGCATCTCTTTTGATCTCTGGAATGAAATTCAAAAAGAGAACCCTTCGGGCGAAAGAAACACCCTGTTCTCTGCTACTCAGGGATATTTTGTCGAAGTGATTGAAAACGGGAAATATGCCGGTGTATATTGCCTCTGTGAAAACATCAACGAAACCTTGCTGAACGAAGACAATAACCTCACATCCGACAATGGTATTCGCTGTTTATACAAGTCGGGAGGCTGGTCCTCAGGAACCCGGCTAACCAATTATTCCGATACCTCATCGCATTCAGCGACCTGGGGAATGTGGCAACAGAAATATCCTTCACCCGACAGCATGACCCTCTGGAAACCACTCTACGACTATGTCAAATTCGTTTCTGATGCCAGCGACCAATCCTTTTCGTCCAATATTGGGCAATACATGGTACTCGATCAGGCA
>DAOQAB010000025.1:0-37379 GCA_035353695.1 Prolixibacteraceae bacterium | reverse complement strand
CAAAAGGGTATTGCAGAACCAAAATGAAGATCGAAGAGAAGCACCTCAATGCGGCTAATGTGGTGCAAGGTGGTGCTCTATTCACCCTGGCAGACTACACTTTTGGGCTTGCCTCAAACACGTATGGGCAATTAGCTCTTGCGATTAATGGAAACATTACCTTTCTAAAAGGGAAATCGGAAGGCACGCTCTATGCAACGGCCCACGAAGAAGCTGATCCGAAACGAATTGGAGCTTACCATGTAGAAATCACGGATGAGAACAACGAAGTAATTGCCTGCTTCAACGGTTTAGCCTATCGCAAAAATCAACAGATTGACCTATGATTGTCTCTTCTTAAAAAATATTCCTATTTTCGTAGGAACGAACGAACATTATGGACTTTAAAGGAAAAACTTTTTGGATTACCGGCGCTGCATCGGGTATGGGCCGCGCCCTTTCGATTAAATTATCAACACTGGGTACCCGCCTGATTATCTCCGACCGGGATATAAAAGGATTGGAACAAACAGCCAGCCAAATTATTGCTAATGGCAGTAGCGCCAGAATCGAACCTCTCGACATGCTCGATACCCTTTCGATTTTTGAAACCGCCCAAAAAGTAATTGCCGATGGCGAAAAAATTTCGGGTCTGTACCAGTTTGCCGGCATCAGCCAACGCTCGCTGGTTGTTGACACGCCAATAGAAAACGACCGCAAAATCATGGAAGTCAATTTTTTTGGCGTAATTACTTTAACCAAAGCCGTATTGCCTCACATGATTGAGAATGGAGGAGGCCAGTTAGCCGCCACTTCAAGCATTGTTGGCAAATTCGGATTTCCTTACCGCTCGGCCTATTCAGCATCGAAACATGCCATCCATGGTTTCTTTGAATGCCTGCTGGCCGAAAATTCGAAATACAATATTAAAGTTAGCATCCTCATCCCCGGAAGGGTTCAGACCAATATCTCCCTTTTTGCCCTCGAAAAAGATGGCACGGAACACGGAAAAATGGATGCAGGCCAGGCCAACGGCATCTCCTCCGAAAAAGCAGCCAATCAAATACTTTCCGGACTAAAACATGAAAAGAAAGAGATATGGGTTGGAGGGAAAGAGTTGCAGATGCTCAACATCCGACGTTTCCTTCCTCGTCTTTATTACTATCTGGCACCTCGCATTAAACCGATGTAAAAAGTGAAAAATATGGCAATACAAATCAATGGCATCCAACAATTAGGGGTTGGAGTTGAAAATACCGAAGAAAGCTTCGCATGGTTCCGCCGCAACTTTGGAGTGGACATCGAAGTGGTGAACGAAAAGGCAATGGCCGAATATATGCTTCCGTATACCGGCGGGCAACCTTGTAAACGCCATACCGTATTGGCAATGAACCTGCAAGGTGGCGGCGGTTTTGAAATATGGCAACATGCCGGAAGAAAACCGTTGAAACCCAACTTCGAAGTACAACTGGGCGACTTAGGAATATCGGTCGGAAAATTAAAAACCACCGACATCGAAAAAACCTACCGCATATTCCGTGATAAAGGGCTGAAAATGTTGACTGAAATAACCAAAGATCCATCTGGCAAGCCTCACTTTTTCATGATGGATCTGTCTGAAAACTGCTGGGAATTTGTGCAATACTCCGAATTTTTCGTAAAAACAAAAGCCGTAAACGGAGGTGTTTTTGGCGCAATCATTGGTGTGAAAGACATTGAAGAAAGCATGGTTATTTACCGCGACATACTGAACTACGATACCGTTATTTATGACCAAACGGCAATATTTCCCGATTTAGCAGGCGTTCCCGGCGGAAATAATCAATACCGGAGAGTACTTTTGAAACATTCCGATAAGAAAAGTGGACCTTTTAGCCCGATATTTGGCAGCTCGGAGATCGAATTGGTTCAGGTTTTGGACCGCACCCCGGAAGTGATCTATGATGGCCGCATGTGGGGCGATCCCGGCTTTATCCATCTTTGCTTCGATATTCATGGAATGGACGAAATCCGCGAATTTGTGAAATCGAAAGGGTTTCCTTTTACTGTCGACAGCGCCGAAAAAATTGACACATTCGACATGGGAGATGCTGCCGGAAATTTTGCCTACATACAAGCTCCGGAAGGAACCCTGATTGAATTTGTTGAGACGCTTAAAGTCCCGATTATGCAGAAATGGGGAATTTTTATCGACTTAAAGAAACGGCCTGCTGAAAAACCGCTTCCCCGCTGGCTACTGAAGTTATTCGGAACCAAAAGGATTAAAGACTGATCTTGTTCGACTGAAAGAATTTTATCAGTAAAAAAGAAATTTTACAAATTTCTTACCTGAAAAATTCAATATTTTAAAATTGTTGAACACAAAATCATTTATTCGTCTATCTTTGCGACATCAAATTTTTAAAATAATGAAAGAAGGAATTGTAAAATTTTTTAATGAAACCAAAGGTTTCGGTTTTATTAAAGAGAAAGAATCAGGAAAAGAATATTTTGTTCATGTTTCTGGTTTAGTTGATGAAATCAAAGAAAACGACGAAGTTACATTTGAACTTCAGGAAGGTCGTAAAGGTTTAAATGCAGTAAATGTTAAGGTACTATAATATTTAGTGATTTATAACTGAACGTTTAAAGCCTCCGCCTCCAACGGGGGTTTTTTATTATCATAACATGAAGGTGGAATTTTATCATGCCGGCGGAATTGACGACAATCAATTAATGTATGTCATCATTTGTCCGAAAAATAACCAGCAACAATGGATATTTGTTCGTCATCGGGAACGGGTAACCTGGGAAATTCCGGGCGGACATATTGAACCCGATGAAAAGCCTTTAGATGCCGCCCGCCGCGAGCTTTATGAGGAGACTGGTGCAATCAACTTTTCGATACTTCCCCTATTTGATTATTCGGTAACGATTGATGGCAATACGAGATATGGCAGGGTGTTTCTTGCCAATGTAGAAACGATTGGCACACTACCCGATTTTGAAATTGCAGAAATCAATATCTCAGAAAACCTGCCGTCTGATTTAACCTATCCCAAAATTCAACCGCTGATTTTCGAAAAAACATTGATGCTGATTCATCAGGCAGAAATTTGATTCACATTGCAGCATAAAAAAAGGGCTGCCTTTTTAGACAGCCCCTACTTTATAGATTAAACCGTTTTCTCTTCTTTCTTCTTTTTAAACAGATCGGAAAAGGCCAGCATGATGCCTCCGAAAACCAGCATCAACAGCCCCGACCAAAGATTGATGTTAATGTTGAGCGAAATGCCGTACATCTCGTTTCCACTGGTGGTTAATCCAAAAATGGTGAGAATAATGCCAAAAATGGTGAACATACCACCAATCGGAATTTTTATATCTAATCCCATAACTATTTCAATTTAATTTTACCAGAATATAATGGATAATACAACAGCAATAACTCCAACAATAGCTGCCAGATAGGTTGGTTTTTGATACCAGTATTTGCTGTCGTCGACAATTTTTGGAGTTAG
The DNA here is from genome assembly GCA_035353695.1 of Prolixibacteraceae bacterium. Classification (GTDB taxonomy): domain Bacteria; phylum Bacteroidota; class Bacteroidia; order Bacteroidales; family Prolixibacteraceae; genus CAYMTR01. The sequence goes on along the minus strand of DAOQAB010000025.1, from coordinate 33,900 downwards.
TGAATAAACCAGTCCTTTCAGCTCTTCATCGGTCTTGACGCGTTTGGTCAACAACGAAATAACGATTGTCACAACTAAAGCCACACAGAAAGCGAAGATGGCTACCCAGAAATTCTGAGCCATTTCACTTGGGAATTGGTATACGACAGTTCCCAACCATCCACCTTTAATCAGGGTAGTAGCACCAACCGGTTGGGTAAGCCCATGCACCAACGCAGCAGCAGCGGTACCGGAAATCAGCCCCCAGAAAGCACCATGACCAGTCGTACGTTTATGGAACATCCCGGTTAGGAAAGCGGCAAACAACGGAGCGTTTATAAAAGCAAAAACCAACTGGAGAAAGTCCATCACATTATTGAACATAGCAGCAACATAAGCTGTAAGAATACTAACTGCGACACCTACAACGGTTGTAATACGGCCAACTTTCAGGTAATGCTCATCAGATTTCCCTTTTACCAGATAACTTTGATAAATATCATAGGTGAACACGGTGTTGAAAGCCGTAACATTTCCAGCCATACCACTCATGAACGATGCCATCAGAGCCGTTAAACCCAACCCCAGTACACCGGTAGGAAGAAACCTCTTCAACAGCATTGGGATTACAAGGTCATAATCGTAACTATTGCCTTTAACCGGTAAATTAAATAATGCATCTCCGGAATTGATCAGAGCAATAGCAATCACACCTGGAACAATTACCAGGAAAGGAATAAACATTTTAGGCAAGGCACCGATCAACGGGGTTTTGCGGGCTGCACTCATCGAACCGGCAGCCATCGCACGCTGTACAACCAGAAAGTTGGTACACCAGTATCCAAACGACATAACAAAACCGAGCCCAAACACAATTCCCATAACACTACCCATCGGGCCATTTGAAACACCCTGCCACGAATGTTGAAAACCAGTAGTAGCCGGGTTCAGGGCCAGTTTTGCAACCATACCATCCCAACCACCAATTTGTACAAGGGCAATTACCACCAAAGGTAAAAAGCCAATCACAATCAGGAAAAACTGAAGCACCTCGTTGTAGATTGCCGAGCTGAGGCCCCCCAGATAGGTATAAGCCAGCACGATCAACGCCGAAATAATCAAACTCATGTTAAAGTCCCAGCCCAACAAAGTTTTCATTAAAAGAGCCAGGGCATACATTGAAATTCCGGAAGAGAATACGGTCATGATGGCAAATGTAATGGCATTAAAGCCACGGGTTTTTTCATCAAACCGAAGTTTCAGGTATTCCGGGACGGAACGTGCTTTGGACCCATAATAGAAAGGCATCATAAAAATGGCCAGAAAGATCATAGCCGGTATCGCCCCGATCCAATAAAAATGAACGGTCGACATACCGTACTTAGCACCCGAAGCAGCCATTCCAATCACTTCAAGTGCACCTAAATTTGCCGAAATAAACGCCAACCCGGTTACCCAGGCAGGTAGCGATCTTCCGGCTTCGAGAAAAGCAGAGGCGTTTTTCATGTATTTCTTCAGCGCCCAGCCAATGCCCAGCACAAAGACGAAATAAATGATCATAATCGAATAATCGACCACCCCTAAATTAAATCCTGTTTCCATAAGAATATTAAATTAGTAGTATTAAAGAAATCTTTCACTTCCCACAAATTTAGCAATCCTCCGCAACCATCCAACACCCCTGTCGGGCACTTTTCTCGCAGTTTTTTTTATTAAAAACCTATTCCCTTAATTTACAAACGCCTAATTTCGGAAACCGGGAAAGAAAGATATTTTATTGCATCTATTTATTTTTTGCTCCTCATCATTTTTGGCAAACAGTAAAACGCAACAATTTCAAAAAGAAAACCGGTTCTTAAGAAGGACCGGCTTTCTTTCAATTGTTAGTTTCGCTCACTATATTTCGTATGAAGCAATTTGTGCGACAACTCACTGATGGGTTTTTCGAGAAATTCAGCATAAATCTGTTGAACTTCAGGGTTTTCATGAGATTTCCGTAACAACTTCCCTTCGTCTTCCTTGTAGATCGCCTGAATACGCTTTTCCCGTTTTTCGTTGGTCGTAAAACGAGGTTGCCCGCCGCCGCCAATACAACCTCCCGGGCAGGTCATCACTTCAATAAAATGGAACACTTCTCCTCCCCGCATGGCTTCAATAATTTTACGTGCATTTCCCAATCCATGAGCTACGCCTACTTTGAGTTCCACCCCTTCAAGAAAATCCCATTCAGGTTTGCACCCATCAATTAAAAGAGAAGCTTTTTTCACTCCGTTGAGGCCAACAATCGGTTGCAAATGAAGATTCTCTACCGGAAGTTCCCTCCCGGTAACGATCTCATAAACGGTACGAACGGCAGCCTCCATTACACCACCCGTGTTGGCAAAAATATCGGCAGCCCCCGATCCGGAGCCCATTGGTGAATCCATTGCATCATCTTTTAACGAGATAAAATCGATTCCTGTCTGCTTGATCATGCGGGCCAATTCACGGGTTGTGAGTACATAATCCACATCTTGAAATCCGCTATCCTTCATTTCCGGGCGCTGAGCTTCAAATTTTTTCGCAGTACACGGCATTACCGAAACAACCACAATGTCTTTCGAATCGACTCCGGTTTTTCTGGCATAGTAAGTTTTGGCAACCGCCCCAAACATCTGCTGGGGAGATTTGCAGGTCGATATGTTTCCAAGAATGTCCGGATAGAAATATTCGGCATACTTGATCCACCCGGGAGAGCAGGATGTAAACTGAGGCAAAGCCACCTGTTCTTTGTCGACCAGTGCTTTTTTCAAACGGAGCAGCAGTTCGGTGCCTTCTTCCATGATGGTTAAATCGGCGGTAAAATTGGTATCAAAGACCCGGTCGAAACCCAACAGGCGGAGCGCCGAAACCATTTTCCCCGTTACCAGCGTGCCTGGTTCATAGCCAAAACATTCGCCCAACGCAGCCCGAATAGCCGGAGCCGTTTGAACCACCACAAATTTGGAAGGATCTTCAAGAGCATCCCATACATAGTCAATATGTTCTTTCTCGGTGATGGCCCCAACCGGACAAACGGCAGCACACTGGCCACACTGGACACAGGCCACCCCTTCGAGCTGCTGATCGAAAGCTGGGCCAATCGTCGAGTTGAATCCCCTGCCCTGAGCAAACAATGATCCGACCCCCTGCATCTCGTTGCAAACGGTCATGCACCGGCGACACTTGATACATTTGCCGGAATCACGAACCAGAGCCGGAGTCGAATCATCGATCCTTGATTTCAATCGTTCACCTTCATAGGTGATATCGAACACGCCCAATTCCCGGGCCAGTGTCTGAAGTTCACAATCCTCATTCCGCACACAGGTTTTACATTCGCCGCAATGTTCGGAAATCAGCAGTTCAACCACAAACTTTCGGGCTTCCCTTACATTCCGCGAATTGGTTGTAATTTTCATCCCTTCAAATACCGGCGTGGTACAGGAAGCGACCATGTTCTTTGCACCTTCTACATCAACCATGCAAACACGACAGGCACCCTTGGGCCGTTGTGTCTCCACATGGCATAGTGTTGGTATTTTGATCCCGGCCACCGAAGCTGCTTCCAGTATGGTACTGTTTTCTGCTACTTCAACCGGCTGTTTATTAATATATACTGTTGTCATAAAAGAAACAATTAAACCCCTAAATCCCCTAAAGGGGACTTTTGCGGAGGTACATATTTGCTATTATCATTCAATTTTTCAAATAAAAGCTCTAAACTATTAAGCTTGTAGTTCCCTACCCCCCCTTTAGGGGGCGGGGGATTAACACGATCCATAATCACATCTCAAGCATCTTCTTGACTGCCTGATGGCTTCACCTTCTGGCCAAACCTGCTCAACCTCATCGAAGTTATGCATTCGCCTTTCGGCAGCCATCATCACCATGTGGGTACGCGGATATTTGGCCGGGTCTGCCTCGGGATCAAAAAACGTGTCGTTTCGCTTTTCCTGTCGCCAGAAATCGTGCTTTTCGCCCGTGAGGTATTCATCAATTCCCACAGCAGCCCTTTCACCACCGGCAACGGCTTCAATAACCGAAGAAGGCCCGGTGGCAGCATCACCGCCGGTAAATATCCATTCTACCGAAGTTTGGCCCGAACGGGGATCACATCCCAGTTGCGATTTTCCTGTCAGTTTCAACGAAATATCACCCAGAATCGATTCGGTATCCAGTGTCTGACCGGTTGCAATAATGATCTGATCGGTTTCGAACAACAGCTCGTCATCGGTCTCAACAGGACGGCGTCTTCCACTGGAGTCGAAAGCGCCAAGCTTCATCCGTACACATCGCACCGACTTAACTTTCCCATTTTCCGAAAAAATCTCCTTGGGATTGGTCAGTGTATGCAGATCGATCTTTTCTTCCAGGGCTGCATCGATCTCTTCGGCCCAGGCAGGCATTTCATCCTGTGTACGGCGATAGACAATGTCAACCTTCTCGGCACCCAGACGAACCGCCGTCCGGGCTGCGTCAATTGCCGCATTACCCCCGCCAACAACAATAATTTGCTTGCCAACCGGAACGGATCCTCTCAGGTTATACGTCTGTAGGAACTGAAGGGCATCGACCACCCCTTCGGTTTCAATTCCCGGAATGGGAGGCTTGATTCCCTGTGGTGAACCGACTCCAATAAAGACCGCTTCATAGCCCTCATCTTTTAACAATTCAAGGGTAAAATCTTTCCCCAGTTTCATACCGGTATGGATATCAACCCCCATGTTTTCAATCATACGGATTTCACGGGCCAGAATTTCGCGGGGTAACCGATAGGCCGGGATGGTTTGAACTAGCATACCTCCCGGACGTTGCTCGGCCTCAAAAACTTTCGGCTTGTAACCTAATCTCGACAGAAAATAGGCACACGATAATCCGGAAGGACCAGCACCCACAATGGCGATTTTTCGTGTTGCATTGGCTGCATTTTCGCGCATTTCGGGCAATTGAATGGTAATTTCCTGATCGACCATAAACCGCTTAATTCCCCGGATTGAAACCGGAGCATCAACGCTCACCCGGCGGCATTTGTCTTCACAGGTATGGAAACAAACCCGGGCGCACACTGCTGCAAACGGATTCCGTTCGCGATGCAGCCTGAGCGCTTCGGCATACCTTTTTTCGGAAGTAAGCGAAACAAAACCGGGGACATCGACACCAGCCGGGCAGGCACTTTGGCACGGAGCCCGGACCAGCTTGTTGCACCGCCCTGCATCGCACTTGTGTTCACGGATATGATGTTCGTATTCATTTCTGAAATAGCGGATGGTAGAGAGCACCGGGTTGGGAGCCGATTGCCCCAAACCACAAAGAGAGGTTTTCTTAATCCATTCGCCCAGGTGTTCAAGCCGTTCAATATCCCCGTCCACTCCATGCCCGGTCGTAATCCGTTCAAGGATTTCATACATTCTTTTCGTCCCAACACGGCACGGGGTGCATTTCCCACACGACTCTTCGAGCACAAATTCGAGGAAAAACTTGGCCACATCGACCATACAGGAGTCTTCATCCATGACAACCAAACCGCCGGAGCCCATGATGGCCCCAAGCTCGTTGAGAGACTCATAATCGAGCGACACATTCAGGTGCTGTTTGGGAATACACCCTCCGGAAGGGCCACCAATCTGGGCTGCCTTGAACGGTTTTCCACTGCTGGTTCCCCCTCCGATATCATAAATCAGGTCGCCCAGCGAAGTACCCACCGGCACTTCGTACAATCCCGAATTCCGGATAGCCCCGGTAAGGGCGAATATTTTTGATCCTTTGCTTTTACTGGTACCAAACTGGCTAAACCATTCGCCGCCCTTTTCGATGATGGTCGATACGTTTGAAAATGTTTCCACATTATTAAGGACAGATGGCTTACCCCACAACCCAGCGGTGGTTGGAAAAGGCGGACGCGGACGGGGTTCTCCCCGTTTCCCTTCTATAGAAGCCATCAAGGCCGTTTCTTCACCACAGACAAAGGCGCCGGAACCCATCCGGATTTCCAGATCGAAGTTGAAACCGGTGCCAAGTATGCTTTGCCCTAGAAAGCCCAGTTCACGGGCTTGATCAATGGCCAGATTCAACCGCTCGACAGCCAGAGGATACTCGGCCCTCACATAGACAAAACCTTTTGATGCGCCAATCGTGTAGGCGCCAATAACCATCCCTTCAATAACGCTATGCGGATCACCTTCAAGGATGCTCCGGTCCATAAACGCTCCGGGATCGCCTTCATCGGCATTGCACAAAATATATTTCTGGTCGGAAACTTCTTTTTTGGCAAAGCTCCACTTCATAAAAGTAGGAAAGCCTGCTCCTCCCCGGCCACGCAAGCCAGAGAGCTTCATCTGTTCAACCACCTGATCGGGTGTATAACCGGTCAAAACCCTTTTCAGGGAAACATAGCCCCCCAAGGCAATGTAATCACTGATTTTTACCGGATCAATGGTTCCGCAACGCCGGAGCACTATTTTGCGCTGATGGTTAAAGAGTTTGATATCGCTGGCTAAAAGAATTGGTTTCCCATCTTCGTCGCTATGGTGCAACAACCGTTCTACGGGTATACCCTTGACCAAATGGCTTTCTACCATTTCATCCACATCAGCAATCTTGACATTTTCGTAGAAAACGCCCGACTTTTTCATCATAATAACAGGGCCTTTGGAACAAGGCCCCATACAACCAGTACCTATTACTTTGAATTTGTTTTCAAGGTTTTTCTCAAGGATTTTCTTCTCCAATTCACTTTTCACCCCGATTGATCCACAGGCAATGCAACCACCACCCAGACAGACCTGTACAATATCTTTATATCGATTGTATTCTTCGGAATACTGTTCGGAAAGTTCCTGAAAAAGTTGATCGAACTTCTCAGGGCCAGTTAATTTTTGCATAATGTTTTAGTTTTCAGTTGCCAGTTAAGAAAGAATTCGAACGGCAACTGATGGTTTGGTTAATCAAAACAATTCAGGATCTCGTTTACTTTAGAAGGTTTAACCCTCTGAAAGGTCTCATCATCGACCATAACGACGGGAGCCAATCCACAAGCGCCAAAACATCGCCCAACTTCGAGCGAAAATTTTCGGTCGGTTGTAGTGCCTCCAACGCCTACATTTAGTTCTTTCATCATTGCCTTTAACACATCCTGCCCACCTCTAACGTAGCAAGCAGTACCCATACAAACTCTGACCGTATGTTTTCCTTTCGGTGTAGTAGAGAAATAGGAATAAAATCCTACCACCCCAGCGACTTCACTATAAGGCATTTTCAACTCCTTACTGATTAATCGCAACGCCTTTTCAGGAAGATAACCAAACAGATTTTGAGTGGTTTGCAGAACGGGGATCAATGCCCCGGGGACTGTTCGTTGCGACTGCACGATTGTTTTGAGTCGCTCATAAAGCTCATCTTCATGCACTTGTTCAAAGGTGCATGTAAGACGTTCAGTTTTCGGTTCGGTCATGATAAAAAATGTTATGTTTTTCCAACAGTAAAGTAGAAAAAATTAACCAGAAATCCCACAGGTTTTCATTATTTATTTTTACTTATTTAAATGTTTTACAATATCTTATATCAATATTTATATATCTACATTTATTGGGTTCCTTATTCTTTGCAAATCGAGAAAGCAATTGAATAAATGGCTATTTTAGAAAAGCCATTTTTAACAAGAAACGATCATCATGGAATTTACAATTTCTCCATTTAAAACCAGCAATCTCAATCAATTAACACAATTGCCGCCTAAAGAATGGCAGAGCAACGTGTATGAACTTTTTTTGCACAACGAATGGCAACCTTGGTTTTTTCCGTATCAGGCAATGGTAGCGAATAAACTGGCTGGTTTTGGCATGTTTTTCCTTTTTGAAGAAAATGCCTGGCTAGGCTGGATTTTAGTCGACAAAAAATTTCGGAATCAGGGAATTGGAACAGCCATTACGACTCAAATGGTTGAGAAAGCCAAAGAATTGGGGGCAAAAAATCTGATCCTGACAGCAACCGAACTTGGAATGCCGATCTATGAAAAATTGGGATTTCGTATCTCATCGCACTACCGGTTTTTCAATCCGCCAGAATTGATCAAGCCAATATACGAGCGCTCGAAAATCAGGCCGGCTTCAAAAAAAGATTTGAATAGAATTATGGATCTCGACACGGAAGCGACCGGAGAAAAACGAACGGAACTGATCCGGTATTACCTGGAAGATTGCTTTGTATATGAAAATATTGAAGTTACAGGTTTCTACATGCCTAATTTTGGTAATGGATATGTCGTTGCCAGCAATCGCGATTCTGGAATTGAACTGCTCAATTTCAGGCTCAAAAAGAATAAAAAATGCATTGCTATACCAGACCAGAACGAAATAGCCATCGAATATTTTCTCCAAAATGGTTTTACCGAAGGGTATAAAATACCACGAATGATACTCGGCAAGGAGCCTGCATGGAAACCCGGGATGATATTCAGCCGGGCAGCCGGCTATTGTGGCTGAAAAGTTATTACTTCACCCGCCTGGTACAATCTTCAACTTCCTTAAAAACCCGAAGGAAATTACCGCCCCATATTTTATCAATATCTTCCTCGCTATAACCACGTTTCACCAACTCTTCCGTAATTTTTGGGAAGCAAGCAACATCATCGCAATCGGACAAACCGCCTCCTCCATCGAAATCACTGCCAATTCCAACATGATCAATACCAACCAGCTTCACCACATAATCGATGTGGTTTACAGCCTGTGCGATGCACGGCTGCTGAACCGGATAAAGGCTATCGATTTCATCCCAGGTAGCCCAGGCCAGCTTTCGCTCGCTATCATTGGCAAAATCCCAGTCGTGATATTTTATCCGCAACTCCTCTTTTTTGATATAATTCATCGAGGTGGTATCGGCTTCACGGATATAATCGTCCAGAATACAAATCTGGATAACCCCACCCTTTTCGGCCAGTTTTCGGATCATATCGTCACTCATATTCCGGGGGTGATTACAAATGGACCGAACGCTGGAATGGGAAGCAAAAACCGGTGCTTTGCACAAACGCAACACATCGTAAAAAGCTGAATCGGAAATATGGGACACATCAACCAACATTCCCAGACGGTTCATCTCGGCAACAACTTCTTTGCCAAAATCGCTAAGACCGTTGTACTCCGAACCTTTGGGATCGGTCGATGAATCGCAAATATCGTTATTTGACGAATGGCACAGCGTTATATACCGCACCCCCCGATCGTAAAACATTTTAACCCTTGAAATATCAGTGCCAATTGGGAATCCATTTTCCATGCCAAGATAAATGGCCGTCTTTCCTTCTCCCGAAATTCTTTTGGCATCATCAGAGGCATAGGCCAACGACACCAAATCGCGGTTTTTTCCCACAGATACAGCAATTGAATCGAGCATTTGACTCGCTGTATTGTAAGCTTCCTGAGTATTTTCGGGCATTCGGGGTTTTTGAGAAGTAAAAAGGCCAAAAAAGATGGCATCAACCCCGCCTTCTTTCAATCGTGGATAATCGACCCGCGAAGCTGGAGCCACATGCTTCTCCCGAAGATTAATCCCCTGTTCAACCAGTAACATGGGTGTATCGGTATGGGTATCGATAACAATCGCATTTTTATGAATCGAACCGGGATCTTTAAAACCCGTCAAACTGAAAAAAAACAGGATCAGAAACAATCCACCAGAGAATTTTGAAAAGGAATGTGACATAACAAGGTCGGTTATTTAATGATTGAATTGGCAAATTTCTTGATATCCTTCCCGGAGAAGTTTCCGGAACTCATGATCAGCAGATTTTTCCCTTTCCAGTCAATCTTCGAAAGGGATTGAAACAACAAATCCGAATTGGTGTAAACCTCCATTCGATATCCACCAAAAGCTTCTTCAACATCCAACTCAGAGATTTTTTCCAACTGCTTATGTGCGATCGTTTGCGGGTCATAAAAGACAAACGCCTGATCAGCTGCGTCCATTGTGCCTTTATATTGTGGAAGAAAATCTTTCTTTAAACTACTGAATGTGTGAAGCTCCATCACCGCCACCAGCTCCCGGTTCAAAAATTGTTCTTTTACGGCTTTTGTGGTAGCACGCAATTTGGATGGAGAATGGGCAAAATCGAAAAAAACAGTGGTCTGACGGTTTTTGGCAATCACTTCCAGCCGCCGGCTCGAACCTTTAAATGAAGAAATTGCCTCATAAAACTGGTCATAAGTGATCCCTAACTGATTGCAAACCTGTTTGGCCCCGGCAATATTTTGAAGGTTGTGTTCTCCAAACACCTCCAAATGAACTTTTTTTTCACCAACAATCAAGCTTGTCTGATTTCTCACGATTTCGGATGCCGGGGTATGGTATGGGAATAAGCGAATATCCGGTCGAAGATTACGGGCAATATGATTCAGAATTTCATCTCCTTCAAAATAAATTAAAGAGCCTTTGTATTCGATTGAATTGGCAAAGATCCGGAACTGGGCCACATACTTTTCAAACGTAGGAAAAACATTGATATGGTCCCAGGCAATACCGGTCAATAAAGCGATATGAGGTTTATAAAGATGGAATTTAGGTCGCAGATCGATGGGGGACGAAAGGTATTCATCCCCTTCAAAAATGGCAATTTTAGCGCTTTTCTTCAGGCTGACCATGGTGTCAAAGCCTTCAAGATTCGCACCGACCATGTAATCGAATTCAACATCGAAATACCTCAACACGTGCATAATCATTGATGTGGTGGTCGTTTTCCCATGACTACCACCAACCACTACCCGAATTTTATCCTTGGTCTGCTCGTAGAGATATTCAGGATACGAATAAATTTTCAGCCCCAAGTTCTGTGCCCTGATTAGTTCCGGATTATCGGAACGGGCGTGCATTCCCAAAATAATCACATCGGGTTTGGACGAAATCAATTCGGGTTGCCACCCCATTCTTTTGGGTAACAAACCATATTGTGCCAGACGAGAGCGCGATGGTTCAAAGATTTCGTCATCAGAACCAGTAACCACATAACCTTTCTTCTGTAAGGCGATGGCCAGGTTGTGCATTGCACTACCGCCAATGGCGATAAAATGAATGTGCATATTGGTTGGTTTTAAGCTGATAAAAATAGTGAAATGGGCGGATTAATTTGCAAGGAAACAAATTTTCCACAATTGGTTATTCATCAAACCTTCCAATTGATTTCAGTTAAAATATTCCGTACTTAGTTCCTAAAAAGAAGACTTAAATTTTTCATCTTGACCAAAGAATCAGCAAAAAAGAGGCTAACCGATGTCGCTAAAAACAACAAGAAAACCCTGATAATTGAAAATTATCATCAACACATTAAAACAACTCTCCCAAAACACACTTTTTGTTATCTTTCCAAAAATTTGAAACAATGGAACTTTTTACAATCGATGCAGGAACTTTCCTCTGCGATGGCGGCGGTATATTTGGCGGAGTGCCCAAGCTGCTTTGGGAGCGGCAGATCAAAGCCGACAGCCGAAACCTTATCAAACTGGATATGCGATGCCTGCTGGTGGTTGAAGGCAACCGCAACGTGTTGATCGAAACCGGTGCCGGCGATAAATTAAGCTGGAAATTCATTGAAAATAATGGGATCGAAGATCCTCACCGACTGATTGACTCCATACAGAAAGCAGGCTTCACACCCGAAGAGATTACCGATGTGGTGCATACCCACCTCCATTGGGATCATTGTGGCGGAGGGACCCGTTTCGACGAAAATAAGAACCTCGTGCTTACTTTTCCCAACGCCACATACCACGTGGCTCGCTCCCAATGGGGAAATGCCCTTGCACCCAACCCGCGGGAAGACGATGCCTATTTTAAAGAAGACCTGCTTCCGGTTGAAAAAAGTGGCAAGCTCAATCTGATCGACGAAGAGTGCGAGCTGTTCCCGGGTTTCGAAATGCGCATTTTCAACGGGCATACCCCGGGAATGATCGTCCCGGTAATCAACTATAAGGGAAAGAAAATTGCCTACGTCACCGACCTCACTCCTCTTGTTGCCAATATTCCGCTAAAGTGGATTTCGGCCTACGACCTCTATCCGGTTACCTCGATGGACGAGAAAAAAACATTTCTCCGGGAAGCCTTTGAGAACGAATACATCCTCTATTTTGAACACGACTCCCAATTTGAATGTGCTACGGTTCGCTGGGATGAACGGAAAGGCCCAATGGCTGACAAAAAGGGAAAACTTATTGAATTCATCTAATGGATGCTGGATTCTGGATGTTTGACAGCAGAAATCGAACATCCAGCATCCAGTATCATTTGATCTTTCAGAAGTAAATTTACATGATCGAATAGTTGAACGAAAGCCCGAACTTGGTATCCTTTTGCATATATCCTTCTGAACCGGAAGGCGAATGAGGATCCTGCAGTTTATAGTTGTAATAAAGCTTGATCGTCAACTTGTCGCTGATCATATAGTCGGCCTGAAAATCGATTGAGAATATTCTGGTTCCGCTTTGTAACAACCCCTTATCGCTGTCAATCTTCCGGAAGATTGTTTTGTAATCACTGCTTGTCAAATCGAGCCTCAGATTCACATCGTTCGAAACGGTTTCCGATTTTTTCTTCGTTTTAATAATCATATCCATCCCGGTGAAACGATACCCCAACCCAACCGAAAACTCATTTTTGATCATCTCGCTCAGCTGCATGTTCGTAAAGCTGAAGTTAAGGTTTCGGGTACGGTTAATTTCAAAGCTTGCGCTCAAATCGTTTACGAATGATGCGTCGATGTTAATCAGAGGGTTCAGGTCTTCCTGAATATTGACCGAAGTTATATCCAATTGGGGCACGAAGTAAGATTCATCGCTCAACGTGGTCTTCACCCAGCTGAACCCGCTATCATCGGTTCGATAGGCTAGGTTTGTTTCATAGCTTCCGATACTATAGGTCGAACGGTAACTATGGGTAAAGTTCAGCGAAGTGAACAGATCCTTCATCCAATCGATACTCTGCGGGTTCCCGTTATAGTTAATTCTCCAGTTCGGTCGGATCCATGCAATACCCGGGCGAGCCGAAAGCGGGATCTTCGACGGTTTAATGCCGGTATAGGTTGCAAGCAATGCAGGAATGATTACATCCGAAGACTTGGGCGAGACATAGCTTACGGTATCACCACTATATGGGCTCTTGGAATACCCCTGCCCGTTAACATACCCTCTCTGGGCATTCAACCGGTCGACAATGATTTGCCGGTTTTCTTTGAACTGATTAAAGAGTCCCGAAGAGTTCAGGGAATCTCGCGATAACCCTTCGCGAAAGGCCGTTCGCAGGGTAAATATCGTCATATCGAAATTACCAGTTTCCTTCTTGCTATATTGTTCAAAGGCGCCTAATGATGTATTGTACTGGATATATCCGCTCTTATTGGAAGACTCGCGCCGGGTTCCGGTTACTTCAATTTTGAGGTTCGGGATTGGCTCGATCGTTGCGCCCAGGCTCCACGTCATCGTTTTCTGATTCAGGAATTGTTTCGAAACCGTGGTATCTTTTGTAATCCAGCCATTCTCTGCAGCGATGGAAGCAAAATCATCGTTTTGCCATCCAAATAGGAACGGCAATCCGGGTGCGAGTGAACTTTTGGCACTGGTCAGATCGGTGAAATTCTGGCTCCCAAAATGGAGCACTTGTGGTTCTCCCAGGAAACCAGGCAATTCAGTTCCTCCAGATTCAGTATAAGAAGCCCTCAGCGACTGTACCCCCAGCAACACGCGGGTGGTCCGATAGAGTATTTTCTTTGACAGCGGCTCACTGTTGTCAATGACGCCAATTATGGTGACCTCAGCATCCTTCACATTGGACTTTGATTTAAAGTTAACCCGGTTTTCATTTACAACCGTTGCCTCTCCTTTAATGGTATCGCCAGCAGCTGATAATACCACCACCCGTACTTTCTCGGTCCCCAGCTTGTGGAAAATCGATTTGGGAATATCGGTCTTAAACGAAACCCCTTTTTCTTTATACTTCACCTCCTTGGTCTTCCCTGCTTTTTCAGGGGTATCTTTGGAGGCATTTTTCGACGGGGTTGCTTTGCTTTTGCTCCCATAACGACGGGAAGAGCTTTGGTATTTTTCGTTTACTTTTTTGAAGAAAGGCACTTTATTGTATAGGGTCGTCAGGGTTGCATTGGCCGAGGCATTGATACTCGAACCGTTCCGAATGGTGTTCCCCAGATCGATCTCCTCGTTAGCCAATTGGGAACCGGCCACCCACTCGTACGTACCCCGATAAGCGATACGAGCCGTGGTAAAATCGAGCAAAGGCAACCGATTAATCGGAACTATATATTGAATATCAACCGAATGCTCATAGTTAACAGGTCGCCCAAAGCTTTTTATGCTTTGCCATAGACTGTCCCGAATCGAATTGTACAAGTTTGGATCAATGTTGCGGTCTTCCAATCCATCCATTTGATCAATGCGGTTTACATTTTTATTGGTAAAATCAAACTTCAGGTTTCTGGTGATGTTATAACGCAGGTCAAAGTTACGGTTCCAAAGGAAATCCTTCTGAATGGTACGGGGAAGCTCAACGGTTGTTCCGGTATTATTCCGCGCCTTTCGCTGGTAATAATCTTTTTCAAAATCGGTACGGAACGATATCAACTCGGGCAGATACGAAAAATTGAAATCCCTGATAAATTTTAGCCCGGCCTTGTCGAGAAATTTCAAACTCTTTAGCGGTTCAACTGGCTTCGAATTAATCGCATAATTATAATCGAAAGAGCCTTTTTGTACCTTATTGATCTGCTCTTCGATATCCACATTGTGGGCTTCCTGGGTACTGTTTGAATAGGAAACCGAAAAATTTTCAATATCGGTTGGCAGAGCCTTCCGATCGGCCTTTTTCCTGATTGGCTCAATTGATACATTGTTCAGGGTAAAACTTTTCCGTGATGTCACATCCTGTGAAATACTCTTCAGGTAGTCTTTTTCTTCCGGGCTGTCGAGCGCTGCAAGAGCATCGGACAACTTCACATCGGAACTCAACGGATTGTATTCGGGATTCGACAATGTTTTGGCCACATTGAAATAAACAGGAAGATGCAGCCCCACTTCTTTCGGCAATAGTTTGCCCAATTCGACATTCGCAGCCAAATCGTACTGATAGGTATTTTCGAGGCTCCGTTCGGAAGCCGTTTCATTAATACTTCCCCAGCCTACCGACTCTGTTTGCCCTGAAAGAGTGACATTTCCCAAATCGGCCAAACGTAACGACATCCGGCCACTGGATGCCCAGCCCCCTCTATCTTCCACACCGGTTAGCCGCAATTCGTTCACCCAAATTTCGATGGATTTTGGTACCGAATTTTTGGATTTGGGATTCTTGATCCCAACATGAATGACTTCAACTTCGCCCAATGTCGGATTTCCTTTCACCCGAATGGTGTTCTTTCCTCCCTCATAATCCTCATGGGTCTCCTCATAAACACTACTTTGGGTAACATTAGACCCTACTTTGCGAATTAGGGCATCCCGGTTTTCCTTAATATTAGGGAAAATAGAGAGATCGAGATTGAGTCGGTTTTCATCAGGCCAAACGATATAACGGTCGGTCTTGCTGTCGTTATCATACGTAGTAGCCGGGACAGGGGTCAGTTTCAACGGGACCTCGTATTCGTAATAGTTATCCAAATCGCTTCCGAGCCGGAAGATCAGCGACAGTTCATAGTCCTGAAGCGGGTATCCTTCGATTGCTTCAGCATGAACTTCCATCTTCAGTTTTTTGTATTGTCTCATATCGAAGCCAATACTTTTATACACGGCCCTAGTAATGCCTGGTTCAAGATCTTTTACTTTCAGCAGCATCGACTGCTCGTTCATCAGGGTCAACGAGGTGCTGGTTGGGTCGGTTTCGCGTTCGATACCCGGAGGCAAAACGTAGTTGATTGGCTCACGCCCCTGATTCTCTTCAATATTGATTGAAGACATTTCCAAATCAGAATTTGATGTGGTAACGGTGGTGTTGGATTCAGCAATTGTGCTATTTTCCTGTCGCCATTCCGACCGGACAAACGACAGCGTCCCGAAACGAAGGATAACCGAATCGGGGAAGTTCCTCAGGAACATTCTCATGAACCGGATCGATTTAAAATCAGAAATTGTACCAATTTTATCATCATAATTACGAATGGGCACTTTAAACTGGTACCAATCGACATACTGCTCTTCTCCGTTTACCAGTTTAACTTTACGGGTCACTTTGTCCACAATATGGTTCTTCCCAACTTCAAAGTCGTTTTTATTAATGCTTACCCGATACTGATAATACGACTCCAGTTCGTTCATGGTGTTGTCGCCGTTCAGGTCTTCAATATCAGGATCCATGGTACTTGAGTTCTCCGAGTTCGACTCGTTGACCGGAGAGTTTCCCTCCATCCCATTGTATTCTTTATAGCGGTCGATAATATTCAGCTTCGCAGCATCATAATCGGTCCCTCTGAAATAATGAAAGTCGTCACCCGAGGGGTCTTTGGAAATACTTTCGAAGGCCTTTTCACTCACAATACCCTTTACATTGTTTAAATAGTTGCTGTAGAATGACTGTTCCGCATCATCGTTCAACCCATCGAGTCCCACATCCTGTAAACTGCGCTCGGCCGCAGTGGAACTGGTAAATGCACGTTTCAGCATTTGATCGGTGGAAACACGCCCCCAAACCGTGGTATCTACATCCGTCACCGTTCCGGTGGTAGGCAATCCGTTTTCAAACGACTTCCGCGAATCCTTCAGTATATCTTCGGAAACATTACCCAGATTAAAATAAAGATCACCTGTATTTCCTTTGTTGTAAATAAACGGATCCATCATCCAGAATTCAATATACTCGACATTGGCCGTTTCGAAATTCGGGGTTTGAATATCGCGCATAATACCACCCCAACGAGTTTTCGGATCTTTCAATTTTCCACTTTCATCAATACCACTTGAATATGAGGACGGTCTCGAATCGAAATTATAAGGTCCTCTTTCATTGGGGAAAAATGCCAGGTTCAATACGGTTTGATAGGACGACTGTCCCGTGGCAATCTCCTTCCCCGGGAAAATTTCCTGAATCAGCACTTCGCGCATATAATGGTTCGAACGCATATTAAGATCTCGCTTAATGTAATCTGGCGTACTGGAGCCTGGTTCGGTAAAGATCCGGTCGATGGTGTACCATGCCAAATTGGCCCGGTTATACCCGATCGCCAATTCATCGGATGGGTTATTGGACTCACTGAATAATTTTGGCTGCCCCTGCGGAGTGGAAGCCAGCTGCCAGCCATAAGCCGACAACATGGAAGTTGATGTTTCAACGTCTTCGAAGTCGTCGATGTACACATTGTTCCCTGTCGACTTCGAATTTCCGGTAATCAACTTTGCCACTTCCCCTTCGACCGAAATGCTCGACTCGGTCTTTGATTCATAAAACGGGAGAAGATTAAGAACATCGGTTAGGAACGGCAACTTGTTCTGATACTGAAAATCAAGACCAAGCATCAGATTGGAGATGGGCTCTTCGCCATAATCGACCTTGTTGGTAATTGGCCTTTCATTCATATACAAAAGGGTACCCCCAATGTTTAATTTATCGGAAAGGGCATAACTGCCATACATACCCACCATCGTTTTTCGCTTCATCGAAACCACATCCTGGCTCTCGGTCGAAACTTTTATTGGCGTTCCGGCATCGATATAGGCCTGATTGATAATCTTCACCTTTCCCATGGCGTAATCGACCGTATAGTCAACATTCTCGGTAAGCTTGGTCGTTCCGGCATAAACGGTCACCGAACCTTCGGCCAGGTTATAGGTATTCAGCGAAATTTCTGAACTGGAGGAGCCTTTGTAGCTTCCCATTAAATAAAACTTATTGTGCTTTAAATCGTCATTTTCGGCATACGTCTTCGTGGTATCGTACAGCGAGGTAAAGGCATACGTCTCCTTATCACTGGCATTTTTGAGGCGGTTCGCAATGTTCGCACCAAATGGTTCCAATACCGGGAAGATAATTTTCCCCGACTTACTGATCACCGTAACCCCTTCGATAAAATCAAACATTCCGTCTCCGTTCTTCGCATAATCGAGCTGGGAATTCAGGTTGTCGAGGTTCATAGCCCGGAGCAATGTCATATCGTTCAACCCATCGGCTGGAATGGTACTTACGTAAGTTCCGGTTGAATCGTTTTTATAAACCACATTAAAATCGAAATCGTCCGAAGAAAGATCGTAAGCCCCCAGGTTGTACACATTCTTCATCATCAGGTCCCAGGTCGGAAGGTTTGGCGACATGTTGTACCCTTTCAGCATTTTCAGCACCAACGTTTGCTTGGAATCGGTTACATCTGAAGAGAACTCACCAACCTGATAAGTTGAATCGCCAACGGTAAAGTTGAAAGAAACAGCCAGCACTTCAGCATTGTTTAAGGCAGAGTTCAATGAGATGAACCCAAGCTCTTCATTAATGGTATATTCTGAAGCATCCAATTTTCGGGCCTGATCAACTTTTTGCCAGTAAACCCCGTCTTCGAAGCCACGTGCTGTTAACGGAGCCATGGTTTTGGATACATTCTTGGACAAACGAATACCCGAATAATTCGACAAAATCTCCTGGTACAGATTATTGGCTCCATTGAACGGAATGGAATTTTCGGGATAAGACAACCCTCGAACCGGCCCAAATTCGGAAATCGTATTGCTGATATTTTTTTCCTGCTCACCCAAATCGACAAATGCAACAATATCGCGGGAACTGTTAAAATTCTGGCTGGTATTGGTGACCCACACTTCGACCTTGTTAATGATTATTTTGGCATTGATGGTGGGCAACATACTCAACGCCTGATTGTAGCGGTCACGAAAATATTTTGACAGGAAGAAATGGCGGTTTTCGTCATAATCGGAAGCTTTGATTTCGAAGGTCGATTTCTGAGCTCCGCCTTCGGTCTCAATTGTCTGCGATTCTCCTTTGTTCTGAGAAATTATAGTCGTCAGGTTCAGCTTTCCAAACTGCATCTCGGTTTTCACACCAAACAAATTGGTCGCACCCTGGATCAAAGTTCCATTGAGTGGCAAAGAGACATTACCTGCTTCGATTTTTCGCAGGATTTCATCTTCTTTTCCGGTATAATCGAGTTTTACTTTGTTTTCAAAATCAAAGGTCGCTTCGGTATTGTAATTAACCTGCATATCAACCTTATCGCCAATTTTCCCCCGCACGCTCAGGTTAATCTGGTCGTCGAAATCGAAATTGGTTGTCCGGCGCAGTCGAACCGGCAACGAACTATTTCCATTGTAATTCGATTCCAGCCCAAAAGAGACCTCCACATACCCCTGCGGACGAATATCGATGACATCGCTTCCGAAGATATTGTTGAACGCTTCACTTTCAATTTTAATTTGAGGAATCAGTCCGGAGTTTTCGCCAGTTGCAATTTCATCTACCTGTTTACGGGTACGCCAATATTGTTTGATCGATTCATCAAAATCGTACTGGATGTACTCCTCCAGGTTCATCGATTTTGGCAAACGGTAATAAATGCCCCCAACTTTCTCGTAGATCACGTATTGTTTGGTCACGGGGTCATACTCAATTTTCCGGTCGATATTTGAAGGCGACTTCAGGTATAATGGTTCGGTACTTAATTGGCCCGGGTACTCAAAAGCTCCTTCATCCTTAAACGGATAGACCAAATTACCGGCAGAATCACTCGCTGCTACCGCACCGCCCTTAGTTGCCACCTGGGCCACTGAGTGATTGATCGCAAGGGCAAAAAAAGCCAATACCCCAATTGATATGTAGACGAATTTTTTTTTCAACATGGAATGATCGGATTACATCTGCTTAAGTGCATCCTTAATAATTTGTTCAACCGTTTTACCCGGATTTGCCCTAAGAATCGCATCAACTACTTTTTCTGCATTTTTCTTAATGAAACCAAGGGTTACCAAAGCAGATAACGCTTCTTCGCGAGTAGTATTGTTCATCGAATTAAAAATATCGTTCGAAACAGGTTCTTTCGATAGTTTTTCTTTCAATTCGACAATGATCCGCTGAGCAGTTTTCAAACCAATCCCTTTGATGCTTTTTAACCGGTCGGCATCACCCGAAATAATCGTTGCCTTAATTTCGGCGGACGATAAAGACGATAAAATCAGAACACCTGTATTGGCACCTACCCCGGAAACAGAGATCAGCAAACGGAACAACTCTCTCTCGGTGCGATCGTGGAACCCATATAACAAGTGGGCATCTTCCCGTATCACCTCATGGATGTACAGTTTGACCGATTTAAGTTCCTTAATGGCGGAATAAGTATATAACGAAACAGGGATATAATACCCTGTTCCATTGACATCGATCACCACATGGGCTGGATTTATCTCTTCGATTTGGCCGTTAAGGTATTCAATCATTACAAATAAGGTTGTGATTCATCAAGCCCGGTTAAGTCGACATCTTCCGATTCGCCATTCACACTGATCTCATATTTTGGCAACGGGTTTTTACTAATCTCCTCATAAATAGCCCTGTTTTTGCAAATATCGATCGCAAAATAGATCGCTTCCTGAAACGATTCGCACGAAGCAATATTTTCACCGGCAATATCAAAAGCAGTACCATGCCCGGGCGATGTTCTGACAACCGGCAAACCGGCAGTATAGTTTACACCACGGTCGAAAGTCAGTGCTTTGAATGGTGCCAGCCCCTGATCGTGATACATTGCCAGGACTGCATCGAATTTATATTGCTGCCCGGAACCAAAAAAGCCATCGGCAGCATAAGGTCCCAAAGCGGTTATCCCATGATTTCCGGCTTCAAGAATCGCCGGTATGATAATATTTTTTTCTTCATCGCCCAGCACGCCGTTGTCGCCTGCGTGTGGGTTTAACCCCAATACCGCTATTCGGGGGTTGGTGCAGGCAAAATCGGTGATCAACGAACGGTGCAATGTTTTCAACTTTGAAACAATCAGGTTCTTGTTAATCATTTCGGGAACATTCTTCAACGGGGCATGACCCACAACAACGCCCACTTTCAAACTATCGGTGATAAGGAGCATCAACGGATCTTTCACGTCAAATTGCTGTGCCAGATATTCGGTATGACCCGGGAAATGAAAAAGTTTCGACTGAATGGCTTCTTTATTCACCGGAGCAGTAACCAATGCATCAATCTTATGTTGTTTCAGGTCATTCACTGCATGTTCTAATGCTTGAAAAGCAGCCTCACCTGCCAGTGAACTAACCTTACCCAGTTCGACCCTCACATTTTCGTCGCAGCAGTTTACGATGTTTACTTTATGCAAATCGATCTCATCGACCGAATGAACCTGATTGAAATTGAAAGCTTCTGCATCGAGTGCCTTTTTGTGATAGGCGGCAACTTTAGGCGAACCATAAATAATTGGCGTGCAAAGTTCGAGCATTCGAGGATCAGTGAACGCTTTAATAATTACCTCGTATCCAATTCCGTTTATATCACCCTGAGTGATGCCCAATATGATTTGGTTATTTTTCATCCGAAAATAATTTGTTTATTAAGGTTGGATAGAAATCGCATGTAAATTTTCATCCGTGTTTGTGTTTTGTAACGAACATGCTCGTTTCATTATCGCATTTTCAGGGGATGTGTTCACCTCATACCACATTAAAGCCATCTAACAGGTATAACCATGCCCCATCCCCTATAATTTTCTAACGACACGCACAATATAATAATTGTGCGGTTACCGAAAATAGATAAGCTCAGGCTTCGCCACTCTTCTTTGGTTGGTCTTTATCCGTGCTGTCCGGTTCATCCTTACTGGCATTTTTGAATTCCTTAACACCTTTGCCCAGTCCTCTCATTAATTCGGGGATTTTGGCTCCCCCAAAAAAAATCAATACCACGAGCAAAATCAGGAGTATTTCATTTCCGCCCAACCAACCTGCAATAATATTGAATTTCATAGCTTTCGATTTTAATAAATACAAATATAGGAAGAAGTTTTAAAAAGCCTTCCCCTATTTAATAATGAACCTGATAATATCGTTGGCATTGGCATAAAGCACCAAAAGCAGCAACAACGACAAGCCCACAATCTGGGCATATTCCAGAAACTTATCACTTGGTTTCCGCCCGGTAATGATCTCATAAAGGACAAAAAGAACGTGCCCCCCGTCGAGTGCCGGAATTGGCAATATGTTCATAATCGCCAGAATAATCGACAAAAATGCCGTCATATTCCAGAAAGAATGCCAATCCCAGATACCGGGAAAAATATTTCCAATCGAGATAAAACCGCCCAGCGATTCATACCCTTTGGTCGTTTTGTTAAAAATCAGTTTGAACTGTTTCAGGTAATCGACCGAAGTTTTCCATCCCATGGCAATTCCTGCAGGGATTGATTCAAAAAAACCATATTTAATCGTCTTAAACTGAAACAGCTTTGCAAACCCCGGATCCCAACTGATTCCCAACATTCCATCGGCCGTTAAAGTTACCGGAACATCGATCGAATCGTTTCCTCTCTTTACCTTAAATATCAACTGCTTACCAGAATTCTCCTTTAATAGTGAAGAGAACTGATCGTGGTATTCAAATGTTTGGTTATTAACCATTATAACTTCATCGCCTTTGAGAATGCCTGCGTTCTTTGCGGGTGACTCTTTGGCGAAAGAATTGACAACGACATGGAAAGGATAGCGGACTCCCAATAATTTTTTAGCCTTCAACATCTTCGCGATGTCTTCCTGGCTAATCTCCACGTTAACTTTCTGGCCATCACGTTCTACCTGTACCGTTTTAGCATTTTCGAGTGCAATGGTGGGTATGATGTTATAAAAATCTTCAACCGGCATATTGTCGACCGACAAAATTTTGTCGCCATTCATAAAACCGATCTCTTTCGCCACATCGCTGGCTTCAATTCCATACTTCACATTGGCCGTTGGAAGGTATTCCTCCCCCCAGGTGTACAACACTCCCACGTAGATTACAATGGCCATAATAAAGTTCATTAAAACCCCGGCAATCATAATCATTAAACGCTGAAGAGCTGGTTTAGAACGGAATTCCCACGGTTGTGGCGGTTGTTTCATCTGCTCCCGGTCCATCGATTCATCTATCATACCGGCTATCTTCACATACCCGCCCAGAGGGAGCCAGCCAATTCCATATTCGGTTTCGCCTTTCTTGGTCTTAAAAAACCTGAACCCAAAATCGAAAAAGAGATAGAATTTTTCCACCCGGCACTTAAAAATGCGGGCAAAAATGAAATGCCCAAATTCATGGACAATAACCAGGATGGATAAACTCAAAAAGAATTGAGCAACTTTCACTAATATTTCAATCATATCTGTAATTCTTCAAACCTATTTTTTATAGTTTTCGGTTATTTCAACCGCTTTGCATCGTGCCTCCCTATCGGTCTCCATATAATCGCCGATCTCAGGGTGTGCAACATAAGAAATCGTGCCCATGGTTTGTTCAATGACCTCGGCCATCTCCAAAAACCCAATCTGCTCGTTTAAGAAGGAAGAAACGGCCACTTCGTTGGCTGCATTGAGGATACACGCCACGTTCCCACCTTTTTCAAGAGCATCGTAAGCAAGTGCAAGATTACGAAAAATTTTTGTATCGGGTGAGTAGAAATTCAGCTCCGGATAGAGTGAAAAGTTGAGCTTCGGAAATTGACTCGGCACACGATCGGGAAAGCACAGGGCATATTGAATGGGTAACCGCATGTTGGGAAGCCCCAACTGAGCCTTTACCGATCCGTCGACAAACTGCACCATGGAATGCACAACACTTTGAGGATGAATCACCACATCAATTTGATCCGGGTTCAGGTTAAAAAGCCATTTGGCCTCAATCACTTCGAACCCCTTGTTCATCAACGTAGCCGAATCGATGGTAATTTTGTTCCCCATATTCCAATTCGGATGGGCCAGCGCCTGCCCCGGCGTAACATTTTTTAACTGATCGAATGTAAAACCACGGAAGGGACCTCCTGAACAGGTAAGGATGATTTTCTCGACTTCGGAAGCTTTTTCACCCACCAAACATTGAAAAATAGCAGAGTGTTCCGAATCGACTGGCAAGAGGTGAACCCCGTTTTCAGCACATAAGCGGGTAATCAGATCGCCGGCTACCACCAGCGTTTCTTTATTGGCAAGAGCTACTTGTTTCTTCGCTTTGATGGCGCTGATCACCGGTAATAATCCCGAATATCCCACCATTGCGGCAACCACCATATCGACAGAAGGAAGTTGCACACAACACATAAGAGCCTCATCACCAGCCAACACGGTCATATTTTCTTCTCCCGAAAGGGCATCTCTCACCTGGTGATACTTCTCCTCGTTGGCAATCACCACCATCACCGGACGATACTTCAATGCCTGTGAGATCAGCAGTTGGGTATTGTTATTGGCTGTAAGCACTTCGACCGAAAACATTCCGGGATTCGCATCAACAATCTCAAGCGCCTGAGTGCCAATCGATCCGGTAGATCCCAGTATCGCTAATCTTTTCTTTTCGTTTACCACGTTGAATACTTTTCTAAATCCGAGATCCAAAATTATTAAAAAGAAACCTTTTCGGAGGAAAACAGTTCCTTCTTCATCCAATTATTCATTTTTTTAACCTTGATCATTTGGGAGGAATGAACCGGAGAATCAAAACTTAATATATTTTTCCGCATCAACGGGTTTACCGTTGAACCACAGTTCAAAATGAAGATGCGGGCCGGTCGAAAGCTCTCCTTCGTTCCCCATAATGGCAATTACTTTCCCCGCTTCAACCCGGTCGCCCTGTTTTACCAGCACATCGGAATTGTGTTTATAAATCGAAACCAGATTATTTCCATGTTGCAACTCAACCACATATCCGGTATTGATGGTCCACTCGGCAAAGATGACGGTACCGGGAAGGATGGCCGAGATCCGGGAATTTTTTTCACCCACAATATCGGTCCCAAAATGGCCGGGCGAAGCTTTAAACTTATTGGTTATCATCCCTTTCACCGGCGGGATAAATCGAATTCCGGCAAGCGATGCCGCCGATGTCTCTGATAGCCCACCCGAATACTTTCCTTTATCCGATTCCAGCAGTTCTTCAAAAATGGAATCATTTTTCATTGGGGCCAGTTTTACCGCAGCTTCCCGATCTTCGGTATTTGAAACAGTATCTTCAACCACCTCACCACGAATAACGCTCTTAATTTTTTGCAAATAATTGTCCCTCTTATCGATTTCATCCTGCAAGGAGTCGACCATGATCGAGTTATATTTAATCATATCGCTCATCTGCTTTGAAGGATAACCCGGCATACTGTGCTTTAAAGGGGTGTAAAACAGAAGGATCATCGTAATCGACACACAAACAAAACTGATGAACAGCAGGATTACCCAGATACTCAAGCGGGAAACCGACGAAGTGTAAACTTCGGTCAGGTTATTGTTGTCGTAAATCGACAACCGATAATCCTTCATCAATTTGGACAACAACCCTTTAAATTTCCTCTTTACTTTATCTTTCATCGAATTTTCTTCCAATAAAAACATTTGATTAAACCGGAGAATCAATGGGTTGACTATCCCGGCGGATTTTTTGCTGGATGGATGAACCATAACAATCAGGGCTCTTCCATTTTATTTTAACCCCTCAAATTTAAAAATATTTAAAGAGGAAAGAGAAAGAAAGTTACGGCTGTTTACTTTTTATTTTTTGAAAAAAGCGCAATTTTATTTGGGAGATTGGTGGTGGTTGGCTATCTTTGCACCGCATTTCAGAAAAGAGATGATTTTATTGCGGGGTGGAGCAGTTGGTAGCTCGTCGGGCTCATAACCCGAAGGCCATGGGTTCGAGTCCTATCCCCGCTACTTCTAAGGACAAGCCAGCATTTTCGCTGGCTTTTTTCTTTTCTACGTCTTCTGAATCCATTGAAATATCAGCAATTAGCACAAATAATTCATTCATATTTTTGGTTAGATAAGTCCTATTTTTAGGGTCTATGACTAAACCCTTTGGGAAAACCGTTCGTTGGATTCTATCTTTTACAGGATAATCATTGGAAGCCCAGTATTTACTAAGGTTTTGTGATGCAGAAATTGCAAAATCTAAATATTCAGTATGGTTAGATAATTTATTTTCAAGTTCTGAAATTTTTTGATTGTTTTTTTGAATTTCATCCTTAAAGTTTGATTTGAATTTATTATACATTTCTGTATCATCATATCCTCCAAAAAGGTACTTCTCCTCCAACTTTTCCAACTTCATCATTAATTCTTTATTTTTTGATATAATACTTTTATAAGACTCCATGGTTTCACCATTTAGGTAGTCAAACATTTTTACCACCTGCATTTTTAGCGGTTCAATAAATTCTGGTCTCAATTCAATCTTTGATAATAGTCCATTAAAACTATCGTTTAAACCTTCTGTAGATGACTTCCTGGTCGTATTTGCATTAAATGAAACACCAACACACGTATTAGTATTACATTTATAATAATGAACTCCCTTCGATTTTACTTCGTATCCTGTTAATGGTCTACCACACTGTTTACAAATTAAAAAACGTGCCAATGGTCGCTGGTTACTAAATGAACCAACATCATATTTTACCTGCTCAAGTGGCTTTATCAGATTGTTGACCTTCAAAAAATCCTGACGTGAAACCATTGGTTCCCACCGACCGTTCACTGGTGCATCTATTAATTTATTAATTAATACACCTGCATAAAATGGATTCCGCCAAATATTACTTAGTTTCTGTTTCGTTATTTTAACGCCACGTTCAGCCATCATTTGAATTATTACATAATCACGTTCACCTTGTAATTTCCATTGCCAAGCGTCTTTTAACACTTCCCCATCATCATTAATAACAACATTTTGCTCTTCCCTGATATGTGTGTAATCTTTTACCTTTTTACCATAAGTCGTGTAACCAAACGGTGCTACTCCCAACCAATTACCATCTTCTAAAAAGGTTTTCATACCAGGCAATGTAAGTTCCAATCGTTTCTGATTTTCCTCATTAGCTTCCAATAACTTGCGATAAATAAGTGACCTATCTTTAAGATTTTCAGTACATAATCCAGTTGATGTCTCAATTAAGTGAACATTCATTTTTTCAACCAACTCGTAAACAATTGAAATAGCACCAGCACCAGTACGAGAAAATCTATTAATAAACTTAATTGCAATAGCAAATGGTTTGTTCTTACTTTTCTTTACTTCATCAAGTAGCTTTATAAATTCCTTGCGTGAAAAATCGCCAGATGCACTTTCATATGTGCCACCAATAATTTCATCATCTAAATCATAACCGTTATTTTTTGCATACTCTCGTAAATCCCGTTCCTGTTCATCCAGACTGTAATTATCCTGTTGCTTTTTTGAACTTACTCTCGTGTAGCCAATGATTCTCTTATTTATCTTCTTTTGTTGCTCCTTGGGCTTCATAAATACCCCAAATTCATTTAAATCTGATGCTCTCATAATTATTTTGTACTTGTGTAAATCAAATTGATTGTTCTTGCTACATTTACGAATGTATCAATAATAGTTTCCGCTTCATCATCTGTTACATTTTCAAAACCACTATGGGATTTTAATTCTTTAATTGTAAGTCTCCATTCAGGTCTGACTTCACCAAAATTTGCATTTTCATCATCTAATACTTTATTATTCAATTCTTTAATATTATTTTTTTGCCCATCTGTGATGGTTATAAAAATTTTATACTAAAAAATTAATGACTTGTTTATTTTATTTTCACTTTCCGTCGAATAAAAAACGAAAACACTTAGCTAATATGCTGGTATAAAATGTTTTAAAAAATACATGTTTTTTTCGTTATCAACCCTAAAATGAAGTTATTTGAATAATTTGTTGTAAAAAGGAATGTTGGGATTATGGCAATAACTGATCGAAACCTGAACCTTGTGCAGAAGCGATGCCAGCTCGGCGTACCCTTTCTTTTCTTTTTTCAAAATCCAATTTAGTTTTATTATACTTTTTGTTTTTGACTTTTTTTTCATCAACCAGATCATCTATATCTTTTTTCTCATCAAACAGATCATCTATATCTCTTATATCGGTTTTAAGGTCTTTTAATTTTTCCTCGACTTCGATGAATTGGATAAAATTCATAATGTATTGGTTCTTTGGGGTATTTAAAAAACGGCCTATCCAGGGTTTAATTATTTCCATTTCAATTTTTCATTTATATATAAAATTTCGAAAATGGAAATTCGTTATAGAATTAATTTATTGAATAATGAAATTAGTAGTTGATAGTATACTTATCATATTTCGGATAATATCGCTGGGGTGGGGCTGGAAAATAGTAATAGAAAATCCATCAGAAGAATTTCTATTATGGCGGGCAATTTTACTATTTTGCCTATATGCTATATTGACTAATTTGCAGAAAAAAATGAAAGAATATCGGTCAATTCAGGCAAAAAACTGAAAAAATATAAACCATTTTCACTCCTGAAATACCCTATTTCATTGAAAAAATTGAAAATATTTTCAACCGGCCAATGTTAGAAAGTTTGATTTAATGCAAGACTGAAAGGGTGTTATATTTTAAACTTTGTAGTACTTTTATTAATGCAAATTTCAGTGTCATGGCAGACTTGGTTGCTCCAAGTATAGGCTTTCTGATATTTGTTTTAAAACAGTTAATGACAGCTTTGGACTGTATCCTAAGTGATGCGTTAACTGTTTTTTAGTGGCAACGATGATTAATAATAGTAGTCCAGATGCTTCTCCTTACCATATATTCTATAGACCCATAGGTTGTTGTTGGTTGCTGTAGGTACTTGAAAATACAAATTCTTGTAACCATTTCTTAAACGATGGATTGTCCTGAAATTGTTTAAAAAGTTCGACTCCTGATGTCATTGATTGCAACACAGCTTTCATCAATGCAGCATCACTTTCTATTTTTGCAGTTGTTTTGTCTGAATTTTTCATTGCATTCTGATAAGCTTCACTTTTGGCTACTTCAGTTGGTAAATCAGCAATCTGTTTCTGTACCTTATCACTATCGCTCCACTGGATATCACCGAACCGTACATTGAACTCATTTATTATATTGCTTAACGCATCTAATTCTGGTTCATTCGCTGTTGAAATTGTACCCACAGGTATGGGTTCTATTTCAGCATCTTCATTTTCAAGTTTGATTGCTTGTTCTTCCAGAATGTTATTCTTGTAACTATCGAAATCAATCGCTTCAAGAATACCTTCCGACAAATCTTCAGTTACAGGTGATGGTAGCTTTGTTATTAATAAATGCAAGAACATCGACAATTTTTCCCATTCTGGACTCTCGTATGGCATTATCGCTGCAAGAAAGGTGTAGGATCGTTCAAAAGCTTTGGCACTGCTTTTAAATTCAACCTGATCATCTTCAACAAGATTTTTATAATTCGTTACACATTGATCTATTAACGGATCAATTCTATCCCGATTAGCATTGCTAAGCAACAAACGTACAACTTCGTCGATATGATATTGCGTATAAACCTGATGCCTTTCCATTAACGAAATTAAATCGTTCAAACGGTTTGGATCAGTTTCCGCAGATAATATTGTGGTTTTATAGTACTTCTGGAATGCCTCCCGAATGTCTTCAACATCATTGGCAAAATCAAGTACAAACGTATCTTTTTTCAATGGATGGGCACGGTTTAACCTTGATAGGGTTTGAACGGCTTTAATGTCGGATAGCACCTTATCGACATACATTGTATGCAACAATGGTTCATCATAACCAGTCTGAAATTTATCAGCTACCACCAAAAAACGATATGGGTCTTTCTTAAATGTTTTTTCAATGGAATTGCTTGGAAAACCATTAATAGAAGATTCAGTTACCTTACCATATACTTTGTGTTCTTTTTCACCAGAAAAAGCTACAATGGCCTTATACTGGCTGTTCCGTTCTTCAAGTAGCTTTGATATGGTATAATAATAATTAATGGCTCGCTCAATACTGGCAGTTACAACCATCGCACGTGCTTGTCCCCCAATTTTACCTTTGCTGATAACCTGATTGTGAAAATGTTCAACCATAATTTCAGACTTCTGTTCGATGGTATATTTATTGCCCTCGACAAACGCTCTTAACCGTTTTTTTGCTTTTTTCCTATCAAAATTAGGATCACCTTCGATCTTTTTGGACAATAGATAATTGCTTACTATTGGGGTGTAAAACTTCAATACATCCATTATGAAACCTTCTTCAATGGCTTGTTTCATTGTGTACTCATGGAAAGGACGGTGACCAATTGATCCGTCTGGTTGTTCAAATGGTACACCAAACATTTCAAGTGTCTTGTTTTTAGGTGTTGCGGTAAATGCGTAATAACTTGCATTTTTAAGCATTTTACGATCTTTAATGATCTTGTTTATCTTATCTTCCAAATCGTCATCATCTTTGCTAATATTGCCTGATAATGCAATGTTCATAGTGGCAGATAAACTTCCACTTTGGCTTGAATGTGCTTCATCTATAATGATTGCAAAATTCTTATCCTTATTTTCAGTTGATATATCTTTTAAGATTTCGGGGAATTTGAATATGGTGGTAATGATGATCTTTTTGCCTGATGCCAATAAATCTTTTAATATGCTACTTTTTTCTGCCCATCCAACCGTGCTGCTTTCCTGCATAAAGTTTCGGATGGTGTTCCGAATCTGCTTATCCAAATTTATGCGGTCCGTTACAACAATAATGGAATCGAAGATATTCTTACCATCCTTTTCCAAAACCACCAATTGATGTGCCAGCCAAGCTATTGAATTTGATTTGCCGCTACCAGCACTATGTTGAATAAGATATCGCTGTCCAGCACCATTACTTTGTGTTTGGGATAGCAATTCTTTAACCACCGAAAGTTGGTGGTAGCGTGGAAATATCTGTGTCTCTATTATTCTTCCTGTTTCTTCATCTTTTTCACTAACTACCTGTGCAAAATTTTCAACGATGTATGAAAGTTCAGGTTTAGTTAAAATGCTCTTCCATAGATAATCAGTTTTAATACCATTGGGATTATCTGGGTTACCAGCACCTTTATTCCGACCTTGGTTAAATGGCAGAAACCATGAAGATTTACCAGTCAACTTGGTACACATCCGAATTTCGTTGTCATCTAATGCGAAATGAACTGCACACCTTTTGAAGTTGAAAATTGTTTCCTTGGGATCACGATCGGTTTTATACTGATGTACCGCATCGTACACATCTTGTTTGGTGAACTGGTTTTTTAATTCGAATGTTGCTACTGGCAATCCGTTAATAAAGATTATAAAATCTAGTGCGAGATTTGGATATTCTTTAGAATACCGAACCTGACGTGTAACACTAAAAATGTTTTTATTGTATAGTTCTTTTGCTTTTATGTTTTTTTCCGAAGGGGTCACATAGTAAAAATCAAGTATCAGGTGCAGGTAACGCATTCCCTTTCGAAGTACATCGACAATGCCGCTGTTACCCAGTTCTTGTTTTAGTTTACTCAGAAACTTTCCCTTTTGTAAATCGGAATCAAGAATGTGCAATGCCTCTATTTTATCTGATTGTGTATCTTGCAAAAATCGGAACAGACGGGTTTCATCAATAGCGTAATCTTTATTGTAGTCGGTATTGGTTCCCTGTTCGTAGTTATTTTGGGTAACCAGATAATCAACTATCAACGTTTCAAAACCATTTTCTTTAGTGTTAGTTGTCATACTATTTGATTTTTGCGGTTCAGTTAAAGTAACTAGCAAGTAACTAGCAATCGTTATTTAGTTGTAATTCGTAATACTTCTTGTCTACCTAAAGAACTACCTGCTTATCTATCTGTAAAAGTATCTGTTAGTCTACCTGGAAAACTATCTGCAACATCATTTAAAGTTGTACATATTGGTGTATCTACTGAATATCTTACAGCAAAAGTAACTCGCAAAGTAACTCGCAAATGTTTTATTCTTCATTCTGCACTCTAAGCCATTCTTTTCCAAATGCTGTTAATGTATACTGTTGTCCTTTTACATTAGCTTTATCTGGTTTAGTATATGTCAGGAATTGTATATCCAACAATGGCTGTATATGGTTTTTAAAGTTTTTGGTTTGATTGGTTATCCCAATAAAACCAAAAATTTCATCACTGCTCTTTGGTGAACTACAAAGTTCTAATATAGACAACTGCTTTTCTGTTAATTCGACTGAATGGGTATTTGCTCTGGCAGAAATAGGTTCAACTACTTTAAAAGCAGTGACCAGATTCAAATCGAATGTTGCTTTACCATTTCCGTTTTCTTCTAATTCTTTTTGAACTCTTACAATTCCCCTGTTGTATCGGTTTACATATCCCAGCACTTTCATTGCTTCGGCAATAATCGGATTCCGATAATCGTTTACTTCTGGAAAATTCTCGGGTCGTGCTTTGCCGTATAAACCACCAGCATTTTGTATTTCAATATAGCTATCGAATTCATAAAAACGGGTTGGTGCATTCGATTCATAGTCACGGTGCATTATGGCGTTCATTAACAACTCACGTGTTGCATAATACGGATAACTGATCACCTTCATTTCACGTAATGCCGACACGGGTATTGGTTTTTCTTTGGCAATGCTAACTTCAACAAACGTGTCCATTTTTTGAAGTGCCTTAACCAGATTACCGTCAAACTTGTGTTCGTTTAAAATTTCACCAGCACGATCTTCACCCGCAAAACGGACATATTGCACATAGCACCCAGCCAGAAATTTTTCAGGTTTAATGCCAAACATTATTATTCCAGCATAGGTAGGACAATCGTAACGCAAATCGAAGAAACCAAGTGATTGCAGCTTCAGTTTAATATCCCTTTTATCCTCCAATAAAATATCTTCGGGAAAAGCCTTGGGCAGATATTCGGTTTTAAACAGCTTAACATCTAAATCATCAATGGTTGCTCCAGTGCAGGGCATAGCATCGAAGGTTTTGATGTTGGCTGCCCGTTTTTCGTACAGTATTTTTTCTTCTGCTTCGTTGGCAACGGCTTTTCGTGCACCAACACGAATCCAGATTTTACCCTTGTAACGAACTGGTGGAAAATTGGATGGCTGAACCTCGGCCACCAACAACTCACCATCGGGGAACGTAAATTTTTCGATTGCCATGGCTGGCTGGGGCTGTATGTTACCTTCGGAACGAATGGCTGCAATGTTTATTTGTAACTGATCGGTTACTTTTAACCCGTTACGTGAACCGTTGTCTTTTGCACCAATAATCAAGTAGCCTGCCTGCTGCGAATCGGGGAAATCGTTGCAAAACGCACAGATAGCCTCACCAAACTTATCGGTATTGGTAGTTGATATGGTGCGCTCGACCCGTGAATTCTCGATATCAAGCAACAGCTTTTCAAGTTCTTCTTTTGAAATCATATCGTTGGTACGTTATTCTTCAATTACTTCTTCCGTTTCATCTTCAACTTCTTCCAATGTTTCCATTTCAAAGGTATCTTCAATTTTTACATCCCGAACATCCACTTTACCTGTTACAACATCGCTAATCAGACTGGTTTTGTATTCCTGAATCGTATTAATTTCATTTATTATTGCCGAAACCATTTTTTCAATAGAATAACACTTATTTTCAAGTAATTCTACTATTTCTAATTGTTCAGATATGTCTGGAAGTGGTAGTTGGATATTCCTAGCCACTTTGGGTGAAACCCTTTTCAATCCACCTGTGCCAGTCATTGATGCTATTGCATTATTTCTAAAATATTCGGTCTGTAAAAAGTACATTAAAAACTTATTTGACAATATTTCAATGCACCTAAAGACAAATATTTCCGATGTTCCAAAACCAACTTCATTGGCTAATTCTAATGCAACTGCTATATTTCTATTTTCAAAACACGGGG
>DAOQAB010000024.1:31815-37939 GCA_035353695.1 Prolixibacteraceae bacterium | reverse complement strand
ACAAACAAACCACCGCACTGAGCCATTGCCTCAATCTGGAGGACGCCCGGGAACACCGGTTCTTCGGGAAAATGACCTGTAAACATGGGTTCATTGAAGGTAATATTTTTAACACCAACAATGTAATTATCTTTGATATCAATCACCTTATCGACCATCAGGAAAGGATAACGGTGCGGTAAAAGTTCCCTGATCTTAAGGATATCCATGATCGGTTCGGCGTCGGAGTTATAGATTGGTGGCGCTGTCTTTGAGAACTGCTTGTTCATCTCTTTATGCAACAGTTTTGCAAACTGCACATTGGATGAATGCCCCGGCCTTGTGGCGATAATTTTACCTTTGATAGGCCTCCCAACCAACATCAAATCACCGGTTAAATCGAGCAGTTTATGACGGGCTGGTTCATTGTCAAAATGAAGGCTCAGGTTGTTGAGAATTCCCTTTTGCCCATTCAACTTTACATGTTCGTGATGGAACAAATCGGCAATACGGTCCAATTCGGTCTGATTCACATCCCGGTCCATGATTACAATGGCATTATCGAGGTCGCCACCTTTTACCAGGTTGTTATTCAGCAAAAACTCGAGTTCATGAAGGAAAACGAATGTACGGCAGGGAGCGATTTCGGTTTCAAACTCATCGAGCGAACGCATACGGGCAAACTGGTTTCCAAGCACGCTCGAATTGTAGGAGATCATCACATCCAGACTAAAATCATCGTCCGGCAAGGCAATCAGCTCAACCCCGCTTTCGGGATGGCTGAAAACAATTTTCTCCCGAACAACAAAATATTCTTTTGAAGCATTCTGCTCAACAACATTCTCTTTGCCAATGGCATTCAAAATAAGCATTGAACTACCATCCATGATCGGAGCTTCGGGAGCATCGATCTCTATCATCAGGTTATCGATTTCGAGCGCATTTAATGCTGCCATCAAATGTTCAATCGTTCCGATCCGGGCCCCGTTTTTCTCGATAACAGTTCCTCTCGATGTGTCGACAACGTTCGAGACCAACGCTTCAATCTCTGGTTTTTCAGGAATATCAACTCGCTTAAAAATAATCCCATGGTTTTCGGGTGCAGGTTTTAAGGTTATATTTACATTTAAACCTGTGTGTAATCCCTTTCCCGATATTTTTACTTCGTTTAAAATGGTTTTTTGCTTTACTACCATGATGTTTGTATCAAGTTTGTTATTCAGCGTTTATTTTCTTCAATTCTTTCTTTAGATGATTTACCTCCTGAAAAAGTTCAGGCAAATTTCTAAAAACGGCATAAACTCTCCGATAACGCGAAGCGTCCATACCCCATTCGCCCATCAGGATCTTCCCGTCGGGGACGTCGTTGGAGGCGCCGGTTTTGCCACCCAGCGTAACATGGTTGCCTATTTTCAAATGGCCTGCAGCACCACCCTGACCGCCAAACACACAATTGCTGCCAATGGATGTGGAACCTGCAATACCTGTTTGAGCAGCCATCACCGTGTTCTCTCCAACTACTACATTGTGGGCTATCTGAACCAGATTATCCAGTTTCACACCTTTCTTTATTCGGGTTGATCCCATGGTGGCGCAATCGATCGTTGTGTTTGCGCCTATTTCAACATCATCTTCAATAACGACATTTCCAATCTGATAAATCTTTTTATAAGTACCATCGGGCTGAGGGGCAAACCCAAAGCCATCGGATCCGATTACCGCTCCGGCGTGAAAAATGCAATTCTTCCCGATGAGGGTCTCCGGATAGATTTTAACGCCAGCGAAAACGGTTGTATTGTCACCTATCACACTTCCATCACCAATCCAAACGTGAGGATAGATCTTTACATTGTTCCCCACCCTGACATTTTCACCCAAATAGCAAAATGCTCCCAGATAAACCTCGTCGCCATAAGTAGCCGTAGGTGCCAAATAAACAGGCGATTCGATCCCTTTCTTCTGAGGGATAGACTGCATATACAAATCGAGAAGTGAAGACATGGCAGTATAAGCATCCTTCACTTTAATCAGCGTAACGTTAACCTCCTTTTCGGGAAAAAAATCCGCATTAACCAAAACAGCCGAAGCCTGGGTATCATATAAGTGAGGTTCATATTTCAAATTCGACAAAAAAGAGAGCGAACCGGGCTTTCCTTCCTCAATTTTCGACACACAGTTAACCTTTAGTGCGGGATCGCCAACTACTTCGCCTTTTAAAAACGTAGCAATTTCTAGTACAGTAAATTCCATAACCTGAAAAAATTTGTGCAAAATAACTAAAAAAATAGTAATCTATTTTGTGTCCAGATCCTTTGGATAACACAAATAATATTTTTTAACGGTCTTCGACAATGCCTTCAAATCGACATCGGAAGCATCCTTGATATCAGCGATTTTCCCACTGTTGGACAAAATTAGAATATTTTCCGATTCGGTAACATAGGCACTGTTTTCAATAACTCCCTGAAAAACATAATAGTTAACATCCTCTTCGTTCACCGAATACGTTGCGGAGGCCATTGCCTTATATTGTCGAAATTTCTTGGTAGACACAGGCTCCTCCAGAACTTTTATTTTGTATAATTTGCGGTTTATTACCGAATTGGACAGATAGGAAAGTACTGGTTCTGAATGGGAACACCACACTTTTATGGATGAAATGATATCGGAATCGTCGAGCAATACAAAATTTTGGATCAATATCGATTTCTGGCCGCAATCTTTCAAATCATCCGGCAAAACAGTATGGGTCAGTAACCACTGCAACTGAGGCGGACCATACAATTCAATACCGCGCATAGCCAGTTCCTTCGCCCGTTTCAGCACGTTGACCAAAAGAAAATCGGCCGATAAAACGGTTTTGTGCAGATAAACCTGCCAATACATTAACCGCCGGGCTATCAAAAACTGTTCGATGGAATAGATTCCCTTTTTTTCAACCACCAACTGATCGTCGACGACATTCAGCATCTTAATGATCCGGTCAGAACCGGTACTGCCTTCGACCACCCCGCTAAAAAAACTGTCGCGCCGCAGGTAATCGAGCCGATCCATATCGAGCTGGCTCGAAACCAACTGGTGAAGGAATTTTTTGTGGTACCGGTTTTTGAAAATGCAAATGGCCAGTTCAAGCTTTCCCCCAAATTCACGGTTTAACTCTTCCATCAGCAAAATTGAAAGGTCTTCGTGAGAGATGCCCGAAACCAACGTCGATTCCAGTGTATGGGAAAAAGGGCCGTGCCCAATGTCGTGGAGCAAGATAGCCACAGAAACAGCTTCCGCCTCTTCATCCGAAATATCGATCCCTTTCTGCCGCAACACATCAATGGCCAAAATCATCAGATGCAACGCGCCAATGGCATGTTCAAAGCGGGTATGGTTGGCCCCGGGAAATACGAGGTGCGACAACCCAAGTTGCTTGATCCGCCTTAACCGTTGAAAGTAGGGGTGTTCAATTAAATCAAAAATAATCTCCGAAGGAAGATTGATAAACCCGAAAACCGGGTCATTGATAATTTTGCGCTTATTGGTTTTCAGTACATCCACAGGCTATTGACTCGTAATTTTCAACGAAAGTAACACATTCACCCAAAAATAAATAACGAAGCATGAATAAACTTTTTTAAGAAATCAAAAAATATCGATCAGATAACAGTTGATAATTAACTAACTGATTTTGTTTGATTCATTATTATTTATATTTTTGCAGCAATTCTGTAAGTGAAATTATAGGGGACGGGTGTCCCCTATTTTGTTAACCTTAATGATGATAAAGCAGGAACTCATAGAGAGATTGGTTTCGGAAACCTTAAGCGAAGAATTTTTCGTGGTTCAGATTTCCCTAAAACCGGGCAACCGGATCGAAATCATAATGGATGGAGACAACGGGGTGTCGATTCAGAAATGTGTCGAAATCAGCCGTCATGTTGAAGAAAATCTCGACCGGGAAAGCGAAGACTTTGAGTTAAATGTTTCATCAGCCGGATTGGGGAACCCATTCAAAATTTATCGCCAATATTTGAAAAACATTGGGAAAAAAGTTGAAGTAAAACAGAACAACGAGAAACCCGTCACCGGAATTCTCGTCAACGTAGATCCCGAAGGGTTCGATCTGGAAATTACGTCCAGGGAGAAACAGGAAGGGAAAAATAAAAAGGTTGAAGTCGTAAAAACAGTTCGTTTTCGTTTCGACAACAACCCGGAAGTAAGAAATAGTATATCATTCAATTAATAAAAAAATTAAAAAATGGATAATGTCAATCTGATCGATACGTTTGCCGAGTTTAAGGACTTAAAGAGCATCGACAGGGCAACAATGATGAGTGTACTTGAAGATGTTTTCCGCAACCTGCTTCAGAAGAAGTACGAAAGTGATGAAAACTTCGACATCATTATCAACATTGATAAAGGTGACTTCGAAATCTGGCACTACCGCACAGTTGTATCCGATGAAGAATTCACCGATCCGAACAAAGAGATTCCGCTTACCGAAGCAAAGAAAATAGACCCAGAATACGAAGTGGGTGAGGAAGTTACCAACGAGGTAAAACTTCTCGATTTTGGGCGCAGGGCTATTTTGAACCTTCGCCAGAACCTTGCCAGCCGCATTCTGGAGTTGGAAAAAGACAGTATTTATACCAAATACAAAGATAAAGTTGGCGAAATTGTAACCGGTGAGGTTTACCAAATCTGGAAAAAAGAGATCCTGGTACTCGACGACGAAGGCAATGAACTGATCCTTCCCAAAACCGAACAAATTCCTACCGACTATTTCCGGAAAGGCGACAGCGTGAGAGCCGTTGTTTACAAAGTAGAACTACGGAACAACAACCCGCTGATCATCCTTTCGCGCACCCAGCCTGCCTTCCTCGAACGGTTGTTTGAACTGGAAGTACCCGAAATTTTCGATGGGCTGATTACCATCAAGAAGATTGTCAGGATCCCCGGGCAACGGGCCAAAGTAGCCGTAGAATCGTACGACGAACGAATCGATCCGGTTGGCGCCTGCGTAGGAATGAAAGGATCACGAATTCACGGGATTGTCCGTGAGCTGAGAAATGAAAATATCGACGTAATCAATTTCACCAACAATGTTACATTATATATCCAGCGGGCATTAAATCCCGCTAAAATATCGAGTATCAAGATCAAAGAAGCAACCAAAACCGCTGAAGTTTATCTTAAACCCGAAGAAGTTTCGCTGGCAATTGGGAAAGGTGGTTTAAACATCAAACTCGCCAGCCAGCTTACCGGATATGAAATTGATGTATACCGTGAAATGCAAGCCGACGACGAAGATGTGAACCTCGACGAATTCTCCGACGAAATCGAAGGATGGGTTATCGACTCGTTGAAAGCGATTGGTTGCGATACCGCGAAGAACGTGTTAGCCATTTCACGCAACGAATTAATTAAACGCACCGATTTGGAAGAAGAAACCATTGACGATGTATTACACATATTAAAATCCGAGTTCGAATCGTAACAACCGGTTTTAAAAAAGATCAGATAAAAAAATCGAAAGGTAAATATGGTATCAGGCACAGGAACACAACGGCTTGGCAAAGTTGCAAGGGAATTCAACGTTGGAATTCAAACAATGATTGAATTTCTGAGCAAAAAAGGGCATGTAGTCGATCCGAATCCGAATGCAAAAATCGATGATGAGCAATATTTGCTGTTGCAACGGGAGTACAGCAAAGACATCGATTTAAAAAAGGAGTCGGAAAAATTAAATTTAAGAACCCACCGTCATCAGAAAAACGAATCACTCACCATTGATGACGTTGAGGAACCGGAAGAAGAACCGGAAGAAGAAAAAGAGGACGAAGACGTACTGAGGATTACCGACCACAGTGCCAAGAAAACAACCCCTTCGTCCTTCCATCATGAAAAAGAAAAAGAGATCGAAGAAATCAAAATTGTTACACCCAAAAAAGAAGTGAAAATTATTGGGAAAATCGATCTCGAAAAAAAACCGGCTCCGCCCAAAGTAGAGCAAAAAGCAGAAGTCACTCCCACCCCACCTGTTCAGCCTGAGAAAATCGTTGAGCCCAAGCAACCTTCAACTCCTCCCGTTGTTGAAGAGATAAAACCAGAACAACCTGTTACTGTTATACCTCCCGTTGTTGAAAAGAAAATCGAA
>DAOQAB010000024.1:0-31715 GCA_035353695.1 Prolixibacteraceae bacterium | reverse complement strand
TGCACCTCCTGTGGTGGAAAAAAAGGAACCAACACCTTTCAAACCCTTCCGGGAAGAACAACAACCCCAGGAGGTATCGAATATTCCTGAAAAAACAGAAGGCGACCTGAAAGTAATTGGGAAAATCGACCTGGACACCATCAACCAACGGACCAGGCCTCCCAAGAAAACGAAAAAACAACGCGAAGATGAACGAAAAGCCAGGGATTTCCAGAAGAGAAGCGACAAAAAAGAAAGTTCCTCAACCGACAAACCCGAGGCTCAAAACCGTCCCGATAAATTTGGAGCTCCTGCCGCTGGCCCCAAAACAATTACTCTCGATAAAAAGAGCGATGAAAAACCAGCAGCCCATGGTAGCGACGACTTCAAAAAACGGAAACGGAAACGGATCCAGAAAGAGCGGATCGACATCACCAATAATGCACCCGGTACCCCGGCACCGGACCAAAAAAATGCCGGTCCGGTTAAAAAAGGCCCAACCAAATTTGTCCCGCAACAACGGGTAAAGAAACGGCCTTTCCACCAGGAAATATCGGAAGAAGATGTTCAGAAACAAGTAAAGGATACCTTGGCCCGTTTAACGACCAAAACGAAATCGAAGGGAGCGAAATACCGCAAGGAGAAAAGGGTTGCTTTCAGTGAAAGGATGGCCCAGGAAGAAGCGCTCGCCATGGAAGAACAGAACACTATCAAGGTTACCGAATTCGTTTCGGTAAACGAACTGGCTACCATGATGGACATTCCGGCTACAAAGGTCATCTCATCCTGCATGTCCCTTGGACTGTTCGTGTCGATTAACCAGCGCCTCGATGCAGAAACCATGTCGCTGGTGGCCGAAGAGTTTGGCTTCAGGGTTGAATTCATTAGTGCCGAGGTAATGGCTTCTATCGAAGAACATGCCGATAGCGAAGAAGATTTGGATTCGCGCCCACCAATTGTCACCGTCATGGGACACGTCGACCACGGAAAAACTTCGTTGCTCGACTTTATCCGAAACACCAATGTGATTGCCGGTGAGGCCGGTGGTATTACACAGCATATTGGAGCTTACAATGTAGAATTGAAAAGTGGCAAAAAAATCACCTTCCTCGATACTCCGGGTCACGAAGCTTTCACCGCCATGCGTGCCCGTGGTGCCTCGGTAACCGATATCGCCATTATCATTGTGGCAGCCGACGATAACGTGATGCCTCAAACCATCGAAGCTATTAACCACGCTTCGGCAGCAGGTGTCCCTATCATTTTTGCCATCAACAAAATCGATAAACCCGGAGCAAATCCGGAATCCATCAAAGAGAAACTGGCCAATATGAACTACCTCGTTGAAGATTGGGGTGGAAAATATCAGTCGCAAGACATATCGGCCAAAAAAGGAACAGGCGTTCATGAATTGCTCGAAAAAGTTTTACTTGAAGCCGAAATGCTTGAATTGAAAGCAAATGCAAGCAAAAGGGCTTCCGGCTCCGTCATTGAATCTTCACTCGACAAAGGCAGGGGTTATGTAGCAACTGTTCTGGTATTGAACGGCACCCTCAAAGAAGGCGACGTGATGCTGGCCGGTCCCCACATGGGACGCGTGAAAGCGATGTTCAACGAACGAAACCAGCGCATCAAAGAGGCCGGTCCTTCAGAGCCCGCACTCGTTCTTGGCTTGAGTGGCGCCCCTCAGGCCGGTGATAAATTCAATGTGATGGAAAGTGAACGCGAAGCACGCACCATCGCAAACAAACGGGAACAACTGCAACGGGAACAGGGAATGCGTACTCAGAAACACATCACCCTCGACGAAATCGGACGCCGTATCGCCATTGGAAACTTCCAGGAGCTGAATATCATTATTAAGGGCGACGTAGACGGTTCTATTGAAGCTCTCGCCGACTCACTGATTAAGCTCTCGAATGAAGAAGTCCAGGTGAACGTAATGCACAAAGCCGTGGGTCAGATTTCTGAATCGGATGTCATACTGGCATCAGCCTCCGATGCTATTATCGTCGGATTCCAGGTCCGCCCATCCATGGCAGCACGCAAGCTCGCCGAACAGGAACAAATCGACATCAGGCTCTACTCGATCATTTACGATGCCATCGAAGAGATCAAATCGGCTATCGAAGGGATGCTTGCTCCCGAAATGAAAGAAGAAATTACCGGAACCGCCGAAGTTCTCGAAGCATACAAAATTACCAAAGTGGGCACCGTGGCAGGCTGTCTTGTTCGCGACGGGAAAATTGCCCGCAGCAACAAAGTACGGATCATTCGCGACGGTATTGTAATCTATACCGGCGACCTTGGCTCGCTCAAACGTTTCAAAGACGACGTCAAAGAGGTCACCCACGGGTACGAATGCGGAATCAACCTGGCCAATTTCAACGATATCAAAGCCGGCGACTTTATCGAATCGTTCAAGGTGGTTGAAGTGGCTAAAAAATTGTGATCTATTCATCTATAAAGGATAAAAACCGGACAACCAACGCTGTCCGGTTTTTTTTGCTCCATCAAATTTTCATCCGACTCTTCGTTCGAAAACCTTTTTTGTAATAAATATTTTCGTCTCCCTGTTTATTTCCTATTTTAATAAAAAAACGATTAATTTGTATGGCTCATTTTAAACAAATTGTTTTCGGATGAAAAAGATAATATGCTCTTTCTTGTTGTTACTATCAGTTGCCTCTCTCTTTGGACGGAACATGTACCGGGTTGAGGGCAACAGTGTAATCGTTGATCTTGAAGGGATCGGTGTCAAATCGAGAATCCTCAAGGTAGAGGTTTGGTCCGAGAGTGCCGTAAAAGTCACCGCGGGAATGGACGTCAACCTGTCAACATTCCAGAGTCTCATTCCTTCCGTTCAACCGCAACCCATCAAATTCAAGGTAGCTTATGCCCAAAACAACATTGAGATTACGACCAAGAAAGTAATTGTCAGTATTCAGGAAGATGGGCTCGTCAGCATCTTAAACCGCAACGGCAACAAACTAATATTGGAATCGGACCGTTTCCTCAGCCCTTCCAACGAGAAAGAAGCAAAATACAAAATCAAGCAGCGCTACTTCCTCAACATGCACGAAAGCATTTTCGGCTTTGGATACGAAGAAGGTTCTTCCCGCTATAGCCTTCGCGATCAATCCTTCACGCAAACACAATCTGCCACAGGAATCGCATGCCCGGTTTTCTTCTCCGAAAAAGGATATGCCCTTATCTGGGACAATTATTCCTCTACATTTTTCAACGACAAAAAGGGAAGCCTCGAAATAAGTTCCGATCTGGCCGACGAGGTTCAATATTTTCTGATTTATGGACCGACTTGGGATGAAATCGTCACCGAAATCAGAACCCTGACCGGCAACGTTCCCATGCTGCCCCGGTGGGCTTTCGGATACTGGTGCTTCCCCGAAAATTACAGCAATTCAAACGAATTCAATGCAGCTATCCAGAAATATAACGAAGAGGGAATTCCTGTTGAAACCGGAACAACCCCCGATTATTCCCTTTTCCAGGAAGAAAAAAGTTATCTGGCCAATTCAGAAGCAGCCAACAGCCGCACCTCCTGTGTAACCGCCTATTCTAAACTGAAAAACAAATACTCCGACCTTCAGAAACTTACTCTTGACCGGAGGCTTTGCATACCAACTCTCTCCGATTATCCCGGTGTACAGAAATTTGGGACTTTCCTGATTGCTGGAGAAATAAAACCATCGTGGGAAAATCTCAAAGGACAGGTAAGCGCAGCAATCAATCTTTCCCTTTCGGGACAACCTTATATCAGTACAAACATTGGTGGAGTTTCCTCTCCCGATGCAGCCTTCAACACCTACGACGAATTGCTGGCCCGCTGGTACCAGTTTGCCGCTTTTACCCCTGTTTTCAGGGCTCCAAAACCCGATCGCGACCTGACCTACCTGAAAACCAAATCGTCAACCTGTTACGATGCCGCTAAAAAGGCAATCATACTCCGGTATCACCTAATGCCTTATCTTTATACAACAGCCTACGATGTGGCCACCAAAAATGCCACCTATGCCCGCTCGCTGTTGTTCGAATACCAGAAAGATGAGAAGGTACACACCATCGACCAACAATATCTCTTCGGAAATTCGATGATGATTTGCCCGGTATCCTC
This sequence comes from Prolixibacteraceae bacterium, assembly GCA_035353695.1. Taxonomy (GTDB): domain Bacteria; phylum Bacteroidota; class Bacteroidia; order Bacteroidales; family Prolixibacteraceae; genus CAYMTR01. The sequence continues at coordinate 27,601 of DAOQAB010000024.1, read as the reverse complement.
ACCCGATGCCAAACAGGTACCAGTCTATTTCCCCGGAGAATCGGGTTGGGTCGATTTCTGGAACGGGAAACAATATGCTGGTCAGACAACCCAAAATATCGATGTAACCCTCGACCACATCCCTGTGTTTGTTAAGAGTGGCTCCATTATTCCGTTTGCCACCATCGGCAGCTCCTCCATCGACAGTCTGACGGCACCGGTTGAACTGCGCATTTATCCGGGCAGAGATGCCTCATTCACTCTTTACGAAGACAGCAACGACGGCTTTGGCTACCAGACCGGACAATGCGCCAAAATAGTGATCGACTACTCCGAAAAAGATAAAACCGTCTCCATCGGATCGATCGAAGGTAGTTACAGTGGTTTGACGCTGGAGCGGGTTTTCAACGTGGTTCTGGTAACCGATTCGAATGGCATCGGAAGCGACATGTCGGCCAAATCGCAACAGGTACTTTACAAAGGGAAGAAAATCAAAATCAAAGTAGAATAATTTAAGCTGACACTTCTACTTCAATCCCAAGTTTTTCACGAACCAGCGAGGCAATCCTGTTGAGTTCGGTTTTGCTCACCTTTTCGAGGCTCTTCAGCGGAGTGTCGCGGGCAATGGTATAAATCATCACCTTCGAAGGTTTGATTTGACCAATCCGTTCCATCCAGGCATCAAGCTCCTCACGGGTTGTGTTGTCGAATTGAACTCCCCGGTGTTCGCCCCTGACAAACAGGGTTTGAATGATCAATTTCCCCTCAAAAGCTTTTAGCTGAGCCTCCAGTTTATCGAGGTCAAAACGCCCCACCGGCGCATTGAGGATTTGGATAGTCTCCGGAATGCCGGAATCTAGTTTCAGGATGTTATCATCAACTTTTTTCAGTGCCTCAACCACTTGGGCTTTATGGAGCATAGTGGCATTCGAAAGCACCGCAATCCGAGCTTTTGGCGCAAGTTTATCCCGCAAAAACAACGTATCATCTACAATGGCAGCAAAATCGGGGTGCATGGTAGGCTCGCCGTTTCCGGCAAAGGTAATTACATCGGGCAACTCGTTGTCCTGAGCCATTTTTGTCAACTGCTCTTCAAGCGAAGCATAAAAATGTTCCCTGGTCGGAAGCACCGCTTTTACCTTCTTTGGATCGGGATTCCAGCCACACTCGCAATAGAGACAGTCGAACGAACAGAGCTTGCTGTCGTTGGGCGAAAGGTTTATCCCCAGGGAAATCCCCAGCCGCCGGCTTTTCACCGGGCCAAATACCGTTTTGTCGAAAAGAAAAGTTGCCATTTTTGTTTTTTGCAAAGATAGGCATAGTGAAAGAAATGACCTACTCTGTTTGGTGCATGTTAACAATCGCAATCACACTATCCTCCTGCCTCTTGTTTCCACATCGATTCTCAGCCAGGCTGGTTTGAACCACTTCAACAGACATGATACCAGACACCTTGTAATTCAAAAAAAGTACAATTTCCAAAAAATATTTATAGATAAATGAACATAAGATAGAAAAAGTCATTAAGTTTGAAATGAAAACGATCTGAACTGAATGAATCTAACTTTTTAGGACATCGTTCCCGATCAATAGAACTATAACTCGTAAAACCTTAAAACATGAGAACATCCATCCTTTTACTGCTTTTAACTTGCTGTTTTATCTCTTTTGGCCAAAACAAAGAGCCCAAATTTGGCAAAATCGACCTTACTGAAATGAACATGACCCGCTATGAAAAAGACACAACTGCCGATGCACTAATGCTTTTCGACAATGGTACTTCCCGTTTTGTTATCAATCAAGATAGAAATTTTCAAATTGTTTTTGAACGACATTGCCGGATGAAAGTATTTAAGAATACCGCTTTCTATTTGACGAATTTCAAAATAAATCTGAGCAAAAGTGGGCAGAATGAGGAGAATTTAAACAATTTAAAAGCGGTAACTTATAATTTAGTCGATGGCAAGATTGCAAAAACAAAATTAGAGAAGGAGAACATTTTCCGAGAGGAATCAAAAAGCCACACTACTGTAAAATTTGCTTTCCCCGAAGTAAAAGAGGGTTCCATTATCGAGCTTTCGTATACCATCACATCCGATTTTCTCTATAATTTCCGAGGATGGAATTTTCAATACAACATTCCTGCACTATGGAGCCAATACTCATACACCATCCCCGAATATTTCTATTACCAGAAATTAAGTAAAGGATATTTACCTTTTGATATCATTAAAGAAGAAAGCGGAAAAACCACCTATACACTACATTATGAAGCCGAAATAGGATCATCACCCAACAGTGAACGAACTCCGTCCCAATATTACAATATCAGTGCAGACGTTAAAAACTGCACCTTTGCAACCAAAGATGTACCCGCCTTTATCGTTGAACCCAACATCGATTGCGAAGACAACTACATCCAATCAATCGAATTTGAGCTTGGCAGCATCAAATTTCCCCACGAGGTACGAAAAGATTATGCCCAAACATGGGAATCAGTCAATCAGCAGATGAACGACGATGAAGATTTTGGGAGGTTACTCAAATCGAAAGGATTTATTGCTGATACGGTTTCATTTTTATGCCAGGGAAAGGCTTCCGAATCAGACAAAGCCGCTGCCATCTATAATTATGTCCAAAAAAGGATGAAATGGAATGGTTATTACAATTTATGGGCATCGAACGGACTAAAAAAACCATTCAATGACCGCACAGGTAACTCGTCAGAGATTAACTTGCTGCTTACGCTGATGCTTCAAACTGCCGGACTCAATGCAAACCCGGTTCTATTCAGCACCCGGGACAATGGTTTTGCAAACAGCTACTTTCCTTCCATCACAAAATACAATTCGGTCCTCACAAAAGTAATGATCGACGGGAAAACGATCCTGCTTGACGCCACCAGCGAATACTGCCCAATGGGTATGCTCCCGGCAAACGACATCAACGGGAAAGGCCGAGTTGTAAACAACCAGAATGGGGATTGGGTCGATATTCAGACACAAGACCGGTATAAGGAATCGAGAAACTATGTCCTGAAATTACTCCCCGACGGCAACCTGACAGGAACCATAAAAGGCACTTACGACGGATATGCCGGTTTAAGTTACCGGAAAGCGCTTGATAAAGAAAAAACCAACGATGATTATATCCGAAAAATGGAGGAAAACATGAAAGGCCTTTCCATCAATGGTTTTTCGATCACTAACAAAAAGGATATTGATAAACCTGTTTTCGATTCTCTTGCCGTTGAAATAAGCGATCACACAGAATTACTTGGCGATAAAATCCTCTTTCAACCGCTTCTTTTCGAAACCATCGAGAAAAACATCTACACACTTGAAGACCGGAAATACCCTGTAAATTATAATTTTCCAACCACCGAAACGTACAACTTTGAATACACGATACCCGATGGATTTCAGGTAGAGTCAATTCCTGCACCGGCTGTAATAAAATTGCCAAACAATGATATCAACATCATTTACAACACTCAGGTCAGTGGAAATAAAATTTATGTAACCTATAGGATGATTGTCAATAAAACATTGTACCTACCGGAAGAATACAAAAATCTGAAAGAGTTTTACGACCAACTGGTGAAAAAAAATTCAGAAAACATTATCCTCAAAAAAACGACCTAACATTTCAATGCTGATGAATACAAAAAAGTCCGTAATATTTCCGGCATTAATCCTGTCCCTGACGTTTTTAACTTCGAAGGCACAGAATTATTCCGTTTCATCCGTCGCCGATAGTTTGAAAGACAATGCACATTCCATTATCCGTGATTACTCCCGGATGTTAGAATTGCAAGCGGTAAATTCCGGTATCCAAAAAATTAAAAAGGTTATCACTGTTTTAGATAAAAATGGTGCCGAAGATGCAATTCTGACCATTTACTATGACAAGAATTCGAGTATAACTATCGACCGGGCTATCCTGTACGATAAAAATGGGAAGAAACTAAAAAACATCAAAGAATCGGATATCATTGACGTACCGGTACACAACGGAGCCTCTTTATACTCCGACGACCGGATGAAATATTATGAACCCAATTACGCTGACTACCCGTACACCCTGGAGTATGAATACGAAATAAAATCGGAGAACCTCCTCAGCTATGGCAGTTGGTTCCCTGTTTCAGGCTACAACATTTCGGTTGAACATTCAAAATTTGCACTGATCCATCCCGCAAAAATTCAGTTCAGGAAGAAGGAACTCAATACAACCATTCAACCGGCCCATATAACCCAGAGCAACAAAGAAATTGAAACCTGGGAATATAAAAATCTGAAAGCAAAGGAAGACGAGCCTTTCAACCTGAGCCTTTCAGAGATGGTCCCCCGGGTTATCCTAATGCCCACTCAATTGGTTTACGATGAATACTCCGGAAATGCCGATAACTGGAACGAATTTGGCAAATGGGTCTTCAACCTCTATTACGGGCGAGATGAACTGGCCGAAGAAGAAAAAATAAAAATCACCGACCTCCTTATAAATACAAAAGATACGATCCAAACAATTAAGACCCTGTATGAATATATGCAGCAACGAACCCGTTATGTTGGCATTCAACTTGGGATTGGTGGTTATCAACCATTTTCAGCGCAATCGGTTTTCGAGACAGGGTATGGCGACTGTAAAGCGTTAAGCAACTACATGCATTCCTTACTGAAACAGGCCGGCATAAAATCGTATCCGGTGCTGGTCTCGTCCGGCAGATACATTGAACCAATTTTCCCCGATTTTCCAAATTTCAGCCAGTTCGATCACGTTATTCTTTGCGTGCCGGGAGCAAAAGATACTATTTGGCTCGAATGCACCAACCAAAATATCCCATTTGGGTTTCTCGGTGATTTTACCGACGATCGCGATGTGCTGCTCATTACCGAAGAGGGAGGAAAACTTGCGCATACGAAAAAATATACAGCCAAAGATAACCTCAGAACCTGTAAAGCTGAATTCATCGTCGATTCCATCGGTACAGCAAGTGGCCAAACCCTGACACACTATCAGGGATTGCAGTACGACGATATCTCTTTCATTCTAAACATCAAAACCGACGAACAAAAAAAATGGTTATACCAGAATTCTTCGTTGCCTTCTCTGCAAATCAACAAATTCGATATCCGGGAAGATAAGAGGATGCTTCCCGCTGCCACCGTCAATGAATCGGCGGTTTCGAAAAACTACGGCTCCTTCACCGGAAACTATATGCTCCTGCCGCTAAATAAAAACAACGTCCAGTCTCCCATTCAAAAACAGGTTAAAGAACGGGTTTCAGACTTTATAATTCACCGATCCTCCATGGATTATGACACACTGATTTATACCATTCCGGAGAGCTATAAAATTGAATCAATCCCAACAGGGAAAAGCTTCACATCGCCATTTGGAGATTATTCTTTTGCGGTGAAAAGCGATGGAAATAAAATCATTTACACCCGATTGTTTACCATAAATCAGGGCAGGTACAAGGCATCTGAATACAAGCGTTTCTACGATTTCTGCCTTTCGGTTTCAAAAGCCGACAATGAAAAAGCGATGCTGGTAAAGAAAAAGTAACAACGATAAATCAAACCATCCTACGGACTTTTGCTCCCGGCATTAGCTTCATCTGGCGAAGATCGGCCCCTCCGATGAGGTTAATGCCCGGTTTTTTCCCCACTTCAATGCTCCCGGCCCAATCGCTGATGCGCAGCGCAGCGGCACCGTTTACACAAGCCCAGGTGAGCAACTCCTCCAACGAAAGATCAGGAACCGCATTTCCGATGGTTTTCATCTCTTCGAGAATCGATAAGGTATGGTTGGAAGCCAGACTGTCGGTTCCCAAACAGATGCGGAACCCTGAGTTTCGCAACAACTCATAATCGGGCAACCGGTCTTCGATGTACAAATTGGCATTCGGACAGGTCACCAGAAAAGTATTTCCAGTTGAACGCTTTTCGCGGAGCAATGCCAAATCGTCCTTGTCAGCAAAGGTATTGTGCACCAGCAGAAGTTGATTTTCTGCGGGGATCTTATCGATCACCACGTGAGTCGAACTCTTCCCGGTTGGTTGCCAGAAAGTGGTGTCCAGCTTCAGGTCGTTCGCATAATGGTCGATCATCCCGCCGCTTTTATCCAGGAACATTTGGTCCTCTTCGGCCGATTCCTGATGGTGAATGGTTACAATAGATCCTTCCCCCCGAGCATCGGCTGCCAGAAGTTCAAAAAGATCGTTGCTCACCGAATAGGGCGAATGGGGGACAATGGAAGCTTTGAGCCGGCTGGCATCATACAGCATGAAGGCAAATCCGGCATATTCCATGGCCCGGGGAGCCTTTTCGGGCAGGAAACCAAAACACTCAATAAACGTGTGATAATCGATTTTGCTATTCTCTTTGATTTCGATGGTGGAGGTTCCATTGGCAACATCGCCAACGGCCACGATGCCATTCATCCACATAAAGCGGTCGGCCTGGCGGGCGGTCATCTCCTGAAACCCTTCATCAACATTCCGAAGGAGCATAATCTGATGCAGGAATTCGGGAAGATGTCCATGTTCTGCAATCTTTCCCTTCAGGTGCGACAGTTCCAAATGGCAATGTGCATTGATGAAACCGGGGCACAAAATCCCGCTGTAATGCTCTACACCCTCCGACTCGGACAGGTCATCGGCGGTATCAATCACCTCAACAACGGTTCCATCGCTGTCGGTTACTACCATGCCATTTTTCAACGGGGCACCCGAAAGCGTAAAGACATAGCTGGCCGATAACTTCCGGTATCTCATTTCTTTTTCTCCGGTTCTTTTTCCTTCTCTGACTTTTTCCCCTGCAAATCGTCGAGCATCACCGTGATTTTACTGAGCACTTCCGTATAGATTTTATCATATTCTTTGGGATGGCGCGAATAATAAAGGGTTGTGGCCATCATCTTCTCCTCCGAAACATTGTACTTTTTCAGAACCGACAGGTAAACTGATTTGGACTGCAGGCTGTCGAGCTTGAGAATGACCCGGTCCTGAACCATCCCTTCTCCAAGGTGGATATCGACCAGCATGTTGATAAAGGTTTTCCGGTTGATGGCATTCGAAGGCATTGGGTCACGCTTGCAACCAACCACCACCAGCAAAACAATCAGTATCCAAACAAAATTTTTCTCCATAACAGTTATTTTACGCCCCACGGAAAAGGCTTTTCAGGGTTTCGCCTACATTTTTCACGCGGTTGATTTTAATCGGGAACTTTTTCGGGTCGATACCCTTGTTAGCAAACGGGATATAGATTTCGGCAAAGCCCAGTTTGGCAGCCTCGCCAATCCGCTGTTCTACCCTGCTGACCGGTCTCACCTCGCCCGTAAGCCCCACCTCGCCGGCAAAGCAAATATTGGAACCAACCGCTACGTCGAAGTTCGACGAAAGCACGGCACAGATGATTGCCAAATCGGACGCGGGATCCACAATGCGGATGCCGCCGGCTATGTTCAGGAAAACATCTTTGGTGACCAGTTTGAAGCCGGCCCGTTTTTCGAGTACGGCCAGCAACATGTTCAGCCTGCGCAGGTCGAACCCGGTAGCCGAACGCTGCGGAACCCCATAAGCTGCAGAACTGACCAGCGCCTGCACTTCGATCAGGAACGGCCGTACCCCTTCGATGGCAGCAGCCACTGCTGTGCCGCTCAATCCCTGGTGTTCAACACTCAAAAGCAACTCCGACGGGTTAGACACTTCACGCAGCCCATCGCCTTTCATCTCGAAGATACCGATTTCGCTGGTCGATCCAAAACGGTTTTTGCTGGCACGCAGGATGCGGTACATGTAGTTGCGGTCGCCTTCAAACTGAAGCACCGTGTCGACCACATGCTCCAGCACCTTCGGCCCGGCAATGCTCCCCTCCTTGTTGATATGCCCAATAAGGATGACCGGAATACTCTGGGCTTTTGCCTTCTGCATAATGCCCGCAGTACATTCGCGAATCTGCGAAACACTCCCCGCGCCGGAGTCGATCATCTCGGTACTCACGGTCTGGATGGAGTCGATGACCAGCAGTTCGGGCTGTACCCGGTCGATTTGTGCCAGTATGTTTTCGAGCGAAGTTTCGCTAAGGAAAAGACAGTTTTCGTTGTTGGCTGTCAAGCGGGTTGAGCGGAGCTTGATCTGTTCAAGGCTCTCCTCTCCCGAGATGTAAAGCACCAGTTTATCTTTTACGTTCAGCCCCATCTGCAAGGCCAGGGTCGACTTCCCGATGCCCGGTTCTCCACCCAGCAGGACAATCGACCCTGGGACCAGTCCACCACCAAGTACCCGATCGAACTCTTGGTTTGAGGTAGAAAAACGGTCGGTCTTTCCTACCGGGATTTCGGCCAGGGTAAGCGGTCGCTGCAAAATAGAGGAATTCGGGGATGTTGGTTTGCTTTTCGGCCCAACCACCTCAACCTCCTCGATGTAGGTATTCCACTCGCCACACGAAGGACAACGCCCCACCCACTTGGGCGAGGTTACGCCACACGCCTGGCACACATATATGGTTTTTGCTTTTGCCATAAGTCAAAGATAAAAAGAATAAGGGTGTCGCGGTTGATCATCGCGATTATTTTCTGTTACAACCGGAACCAGGCCGATCCCAAAAACCGGCATAGCAGTTTATGACGGGCACCCTGTAAGATCTGGCGTTTACGAAGACTATTCCTGAATCACCAGACTCTCTTTATTCCGGGTGAAAAGATAGCTTCTAAGGACAGCTTCATCATAGTCGGCAACACCGATCTTTACCCATCCAACGATTTTCTTTTCTTTGTTTCTGAAACCAATATATGCATCATCTTTTCCAATCCATTGGCTAGTGGTCACATTTGTAGTCCCCCCTCCAAAACTATCGTGGTTGTAACAGGATAATTCAATGGAATCGGAAGTATAAGTCAGATCATCTGAAATCGTATCATTGATCGATAAAATTGCAGGAATATTAATTTCACTTGAATAAGAATTATTGATATACCCACCCCCGGTGTTATAACTGCTCAATGTATTTTTAAGAGATTTCTGGATGACAATTTCAAAATTATTTTTCGGCATTACCGACAAATCGCGCACAACTGTCCTCCCTAAAGAATAGATCATGGATAGAAAACAAAGATCAACCTCCTGATCATCGTCCAGATCCAAGTCATATCGTCCCGTAGTAAACGCTACATTTTGACTGACTGTAGGAGAAATGATGGTGTCGTTCAGGCTATAGACCACTCCAGGTTTAATCGATTCATCATCCTTTTTCTCACATCCGGCAAAAAGGATAAAACAAACAGTAGCGATGGCTAAAATTCTTTTACATCTTTCATGCTTCATGGCTTACGGTTGAATTATTTATCGGGAAAACAAACTGAACCTGGCTCTTATCTGAGAATAAGAAACAGATCCATAAATCAAAGATAAAAAATAATCCGGTTCTACAGTTCCAACCAGTTCTGAAGGGCTTTTTTGACATCCAGCAAATCATCGTACGCTTTGAGGTATTTTTTACGAAGGATGAAATATTCCTTTAACAGGAGGGACGCGCGATTTTGGGACGTGCGATTTTCAATCGCGCAGTTTTTCGGCGATTGCAAATCGCCAGTCCCACTTGGTGATTACATCCCTATCGAATTAATCGGATCGTCAACTCCTTTAATCCGGGACACACAATTCCGGGACACGCGATTTTTAATCGCGTAATTTCGGCGATTGAAAATCGCCAGTCCCATATCAAAATTCCTTTCCGCCGTACCAACTGCCCGGCCAGTTGTGCCAATCGTCAACCAGTTTTGACTTTACCGGATTATCCAGCGTGTAGCTGATCGCATAGTACAGATGCCGTTCATCTCTGATGGTGGTATCGAAACTCTCTTTGTGCCATAAGCTCCCGCTTCGGCCTTCGGCCATGTTGATCTGCCGTGAAGATTGCCTTTTTACCGATTGCATGATGTCCTGCAAATAGACAGGCTTGCCTTCCATGTCGGTTTTCATGAGTTCGAATACCCAATGTATATGGTTGGGCATAATGGTAAAAGCAATGTTTTTGAGTTTTTTCCCTTCCCAAAATTGCAGGGCCTGGATAAGAATTTCCCGGCTTGCCGATTTCGATATATCGATTGATGGGTATCTCTGGGCATCCATCAAATCGTCGTACGCTTTGATGTATTTTTTACGAAGGATGTAATATTCCTTTAGCAATTGGGACGCGCGATTTTCAATCGCGCAGTTTTTCGGCGATTGCAAATCGCCGGTCCCGTCGATCTGGGACACGCGATTTTGGGACACGCGATTTGCAATCGCGTAATTATTCGGCGATTGAAAATCGCCGGTCCCGCCGATCTGAGACACGCGATTTACAATCGCGTAATAAAGTCCGGATTGCGGTTGACCGATCGGACATGGGTAATACCCATCCTCATCACATGCGAAATATTTTCGAAGTGGGAAATGCGGTAAAGATATATCCTGCTGAGATCGGCCATGATGTTTATTTCTTGTTTTCTCCCCAAATCTAACAAAATGCAACGAGCATTTCAAAAATTTACAGGTGGCCGAAGTTGCCTTATTTCAAAATTGTTATAACTTTATAGGTGAAAATGCAATTGTTCTTTCTACAACTTGTCGAACCAGAAAAACGAATGCCTATGAAGAATAAACCACGGTAAAATCCCAATCACGACTGATTGAATGCTACGCGCACCGAAATCCCTTTTCACACCAAATCCTTATTTTTTCCTTTTCACACTTAACCAACCTGCCCCGGGGTTTTCCTTCAACCAGTTTTTTCAACCATTGGATGCTTCTTAATGCCTTGCCCGATGTTGTTTTTCGTGCAGGGAGCTCTTCCATCGTTTTTCCGGTTGCTCAAAACCGGCTGCGGCCACAGGTCGTACCACCTTTGCCACCGGAGAACGAACTGATTAAATGCCTTCTCTTTTTTAACAGACATCGAGACGATGTGAGGGAAAAAAATCACAAATGTCGTCCCTGAGCGCCAGCGATGGGAAAAGCGATGACAAATGTCGTCCCTGACTCCCAGCGATGGGAAAAGTGATGAAGAATGTCGTCCCTGAGTGCCAGCGATGAGAAAAGCGATGACGAATGTCGTCCCTGACTACCAGCGGCGAGAAAAGCGATGACGAATGTCGTCCCTGAGTGCCAGCGATGGGAAAAGTGACGAAAAGAGGGGCACGCAAGTTTAATTGCCCTGCAAATGGGGCAAAATCAAAAAAAAAACAATTATACCATGAAATCAATTCTTTCAATAGTTGTTTCGAACCTTCGCAACGATGAGTATTTTCAGTTTATGAGCGAAGTAGACAAACTGGTTGTTGCCTCAACGGCTGCTGCGTTGGGGATTTCGGACCAGTACACTCCCTTCAAAAGCGGTTTGACCAATGTGGATGAAGTGTTGAAAGTGGAAAAAGGGAGTAACCAAACCCGCCTGATTACCGAAGCCGACGAGAAACGCGACCGTATTCACAAGGGGCTGGAGCTGCAGGTTGAATCGAATAAAAACCACTGGGACGAGGATGTAGTCGATGCAGCCCTTCGCATCGGGCGTATTATCGGACAGTACGGGAACCTGCGTGTTCTGAGTTATAACGAAGAGAGCAGCGCCATTGGCAACCTGGTGAAAGAACTCACTTCGGAAGCCAACGCCCCGTCGCTTGCAACGATTGGGCTTACCACCTGGGTGTCAAAACTGGGTGAGGCTAACGATGCCTTTCAAGCTATTTTCAACGACCGCGCCAGTGAAGTGGCTTCGCGGTCGAGTGGCAATGTGCGGGCTGCCCGGCTACTGCTCGACCCGTTGTATGAAGCAATGGTTGCCCGCGTAAACGCACTGGCGGTTGTCAACGGCGAGGCAGCTTATGCCGATTTTATCGACAAGGTAAATTACTATGTCGATTATTACAAGAACACCATTTCGGCACGGAAAGGCCGCACAACCAAAGAGGCGAAAACCAAAAAAAGTGAAACCAACGGTTAGTCCCCCTGCCCGGTCACCGATGCCACAAAGCGATCCCTCCGGGTTGTGAATTCCGAAAGTTGCTCCTCACGCGCTCACTCATCCTCTCCATGTATGAGATGGCGTTGAGGAGCATCTTTTTCAACGAACGACAATAGTGGGAACAGGCCAGATCGGAGTCAAATCCTGACCATACGGATCTAAAACAAGGTCTATTGCATCTATTTTCAGCAATTTCCTTTTTCTTTTTACCTTTGCAAAGAGCAAATCGCCGTTGTTAAATGAATAGCAAATTATGAAACAAGTCGTCGTAAATATTCCGGACAATAAATATCACTTTTTCATGGAATTGATAAAAAGCCTCAATTTTGTTGTACTTTCCAGAGAAGAAGAGCAAACCAAGAAGCAGATGGAGTTTGTGAGCGGGACGAAACAATCGCTTGAACAGGTTGAGAAACACCTTAGCGGCCAAATAAAATTAAAAACCGCAGACCAGTTACTCGATGAACTTTAATGTTTATGCAACCGACTTTTTTGACCGGGAACTAAAACAGCTTGCAGAAAGCATCTCCGATAAAGAACTCGACAGGCTTCTCGAACTGGCAGAGATAATTGAATAATCCCACCCCGGCACATTAACCCCTGCCCCCGAAAAATATCATTCACCCAGACAACACCAGTGAAATAAATCAAACGATAGGTGAACTGACAATTCTATTTATCCCGAATGCCGCTACCTTCCTGCCGCGTCAAAGATATACCGATGGATCATCCTCGAATTGCACGTGATCATTTACCGGATTACCGACTCCCTAGTACAGATATTAATAATTTTTACATAATTTTGAAAGAAATAAACCGAAGCAATGAAAACACACATCACCATCCCCGTGCTGGTTTTTTTTCTGCTGACGATTCAACCACTGGTTTCCTGGTCAAAGCCCGAAACATCGGTAGTCGACTCGCTGATTACGGGGAAATATACCTACTACGCAACCATCGACAACATCCTGACGATTGAAGACGGTGCCCCCGACCTGCCGAAAGAGGGACGGATCCCCCTGCTGCTGGTCCACGGATGGAGCTTTGACGGAAGGCCTGCTGCCCCCGGCGGTCATTGGGAATATTTCACCGACTACCTGAAAAACGACGCCGAGCTTAGCCGGTACTTTAAACCCTATCTGGTCCGATACTGGTCAAATGCCGTGTCGGTTGAGGAATTGGCAGCTCTTCTCCGCGACAAAGTGCAGGAAGCCGGAATGCACGAACAGCCATTGATCCTGATTGGCCACAGCATGGGCGGGCTAGTCTCCCGCTCGTTCATGAACGAACAGCTCTTTACCACCGGTGCGTATGCCGGTGAAAGATGCGGCGAAAATGTCAGGCTTTTGATCACATTGAGTTCACCGCTCCACGGCTCGCCCATGGCCAACGGTCCTGCCCGCGACAACAAGGTAAACTTCCTGATGAAAGTGGCCATGTCGGCCGTTGAACTAACCCTTTTCAGCGACAACAAATACAACGAAGTAAACCGAAGCGACCTCCGCTGGGACAATTACGATAACCTCTTTAACTACTCCAAATTCCCAAGCGACAAAAACGACTGGCTCGCAAACCTGAATTCCATCACCCTGTACGACTCCAAACTGGTTTGCTATTCCGCCTCGGTAACCGGCTCCTTCAAACTGCCCCCCTATGCCGACACCAACGAACAATATAAGGCTGGTTCTTACCTGATGAAAGAGTGCTTCGGTTTTACAAACGACGGGATCGTTCCCATCCAGAGTTCCTCGTTCGAAGGACATACACCCAAAAAAGTGCGTTATTTCAGCGAATATACCCATGCCGATATCGCCAAAGGGAAAGGCGACCAGACCGAACTTTTCAACCCGATGAAACAGGATTTACTGGAAGTGATCCCGCCTCAGCTGGTAAACCCACTGTCCGAAAATGCCTGTCTGAAATATGGCCAGCCCTATACGATTCAGTGGCTAGCCCCTTCAACCACATCCAAAGTGAACCTTTACTTTTCGGGCGATAACGGGCAATCGTATACCCTGCTGGCCGATCAGGTCGACGCTGCACAGGGAGCCTACCAATGGAGTCTCCCCGATACCAACCTTACCCAGTGCCGGTTCAAAGTCACCAACGCAACGGACGAGAGTTTGTTTGCCAGTTCACCCTACCCTTTTACTATTTACCACAACCGGCTAACTATTTTGTCCCCGCTAGCAGGAAGCTATTTTGTCCCCGGAAAGACGAATACCATTTGCTGGCAGCAGACAGGAATCGCCACTCGTGTGCGCCTGGTGTATCACGACCCTAAAAACAATTTCACCGATACCATTGCCCCGGAATTTCCGGTGGAACAAACCACCAACCGTTTCGACTGGGCCGTAGAACACAATATCATCCCGGCAACCGATTCCGCTTATATTACCATCGAAATGCTCCCGATGAAAGAGCTGTCTGGAGATGAAGAAAATTACACCTTCACCTCATCGCCCTTTATGATGCTGGGCGAACCCGGGATTACATTCAATGCACCAGCTACTTTCCCAACAGATGAGTTTGGCGTATCGGGAGAAAAAATGGTGATCGATTCATTCTATACCGTGAAATGGCAAACCGAAGGCGAAATTAAATCGGTTACCCTGAGTTTATGCGACTCGTCAAAGAAAGTCCTTCAAACCATCAAAACAAAAAACCAGCGACCGGGCATTCATTCCAGCGGGTTCACCAACTGGCGGGTTCCCGGGATGCATGGCGATGCTTTCTATCTGAAGCTCGAAGGTGGCCCTGATCAAAATACGATTACGGCTACCACCCATACAGAATTCCCGTTCCGCATCAACCGGAAATCGGCCATTATTGCTCCTGCCAATCACGAAAAGAGTGTGGCTTTGATTCCCTGCGTGAAGATGGACTCCATTGCCAAAGCAACCGGCTACCGATTCGAGATTGTCGATTCACTTACCGGGGGCGTTGAATTTGAACGGACTTATGGGTCGGCATTGCCCGGATTTTGTATTCCCAACACCCTGGAGGATGAATTGACACCGGGCGAAACCTATCAGCTTACAGCCTCTGCCCTGTTCGACACAATTGTTTCTTATCCTTCGCGCATTCATTTTCAGGCAGCAGCCATAAAGCCAATGGCTTTCCAAACGATTTTACCGGTACAAAACGACACGATCGAGGGAACCTCCATGAAGTTTGCGTGGAGCCGCTCGGTGGGCACCGCTACGTATCAGGTCGAAATTACCAACCAGGGAAAATTGCTGGCTTCCAAACTGTACAACCGCGAAGACACGGTGGTATCGATCAGCATAGGGAAAAGCGGCCGGCCCGACACCATCTTCTGGAAAGTAACCGCAAAAAATGATTTTGGTGAAACCGTTGCCCAAAGCTATTTCTTTAAGAAAAACATTACCGGCGTGGAGTTTCTTCCGTCAGGGAAACAGGAAGATTTCAACCTGATCAACTATCCCAATCCGTTTGACCATGAAACCACGCTGGAGTTTGTCCTGCCCGGTTCCGATCAGCATTTTTCGACCGAGATCGCCATTTATAACCTTTCGGGGCAGAAAATAAGGATGCTTTCGAAAGCCGAAAGAAAGAGCGGGAAGCAAACCGTTGTGTGGGATGGAAAAAATGATTCAGGCCAACGGGTCGAAAAGGGAATGTATACCATTTACCTCACCGTTGATCAGAAACCGGTAACACGACTGCTGATTGCGAAATAGGAACTGCCGGAAAAGAGCAGGAAGATCAGAGCAACAGATTGGTTTGGGTATCGGGGAAAACGAGCCTTGGTTTGAAGGTTTTTGCCTCCTCGAAATCCATCATGGCATACGACATGATGATGACCACATCGCCTACAGCCACCTTCCGGGCAGCTGGCCCGTTAAGGCAAATTACCCCGGCACCACGCTGGCCTCTGATTACATACGTATCCAACCGTTCACCGTTATTGAGGTTAACAACCTGAACTTTTTCGTTTTCAATCAGATTGGCTGCATCCATTAAATCTTCATCGATGGTGATGCTGCCCACGTACTGCAAATTCGCTTCCGTTACAGTAACCTTATGAATCTTCGATTTGCAAACTTCAATAAACATGACTTAAAAAATTACATTATCAATTAACCGAACCTTTCCACAATGAACAGCGATGCAGCCAATTTTGTTGACGTTAGCATCCCAATTATTAATTGGGGTCAATTCGTTGAAATCAACAATTTCAAAATATTCAGTCTGAAGATATGGGTTCTTATCGATTGTTCCGATTACCCACTGTTTCACTTCATCGACCGAATGGTTTTTTGCCATCTCAACCGCCGAAAACAGGGTCTTCGAAATCAGGCAGGCATTCTCTTTTTCAACCGGGCTCAATAAGGCATTGCGCGAGCTCAGCGCCAGTCCGCTGCTTTCCCTCACAATCGGGCAAGGAACAATTTCCAGATCCAGCTTCAGCATTTCGACCATCTTATTGATAATGGCCACCTGCTGAAAATCTTTCAGTCCAAAGAAAGCTTTATCGGGACGAACCATGTCGAAAAGTTTGCTCACCACCTGAGCAACCCCGTTGAAGTGCCCTGGCCTGAATTTTCCCTCCATTACATTTTCGATAGACCCAAAGTTAAATTTTCGTGTATCTTCTTCGGGGTAGACTTCCTCGACCGAAGGGGCAAAAACCAGTTGACAAGCTGTTTTTTCAAGAAGAAGAAGATCTTTTTCCAGGGTTCGGGGATAGCGGACCAGATCTTCCTTATTATTAAACTGTGTCGGATTGACAAAAATACTAACCACAACAAAGTCAGTCTCTTTTCCTGCTCTGTTTACCAACGACAAATGCCCTTCGTGCAATGCGCCCATGGTTGGGACAAAACCTATAGCAAGGCCACTTTGCCGTTGTATATCAATAGCTTTTCTTAGCTCTTTGACACTTTTTACTACTTCCATTGCTCAAAAATGAAAGTGCAAAGTAAATAAATAAATCCTCATAATAACAAGATAAAATTCAATCTTTTGCCGTATGTACATTGAAAGTAAAGAATTGATTATTCCGTGATTTTTACTACTTTTGCAAAATCAAATTTTTGGGAAAAGAAATGGAAAAGAAAAAGGTATTGTTTATTTTTCAGGAAATTACTCCTTATCTACCCGAGTCTGAAAAGTCAACTATTGGCCGATACCTACCACAGGGAATCCAGGAAAGAGGAAAAGAAATCCGCACCTTCATGCCGCGGTATGGTTGCGTAAACGAACGAAGAAACCAATTGCACGAAGTCATCCGTCTTTCCGGAATGAACTTGGTAATCAACGACACCGACCATCCTCTCATCATCAAAGTGGCTTCGATACAGGCAGCTCGCATGCAGGTTTATTTCATCGATAATGAAGATTATTTCCATCGCAAGTATGTGATGACCGACAAAAACGATGAACCTTTCGAAGACAATGATGAACGGGCAATTTTCTTTGCCAGGGGTGTGCTCGAAACGGTCATCAAGCTTCGCTGGGCGCCGGATGTAATCCATTGCCACGGCTGGTTTGGATCGATTGTCCCCATTCTGATCAAAAAGACATTTGCCGATGATCCACTTTTTGTGAATTCCAAGGTCGTTTTATCGGTCTACAACGACGAATTCGATAAACCGTTCAAAAACGATTTGATCAACAAAGTGCAAAACGACGAGATCAATAAAGAAGATGTAAAAATACTGAGCACGCCGGCCTATTCCAGTTTGTATAAACTGGGCATTCAATATTCCGACGGGATCATTAAAGGTAGTCCAACCGTCAGCGCTGAAATTGAAGAGATACTAAAAACCTGCGGAAAACCGGTACTCGAATTCCAAAATGAAGAAACCTATATGGATGCCTTTAACGATTTTTACGATAAGATACTAATGAGTTAAAAAATACGTTTATCAGGAGAGCTTCACGCTCTCTTTTTTATAAAATGATTCCTTAAAAACAACCAATATGTGTGGAATAGTAGGCTACATAGGAAATAAAAACGCCTATCCGTTACTGATTAACGGATTAAAAAGGCTGGAATACCGAGGATACGATTCGGCAGGCATTGCCCTGTTCCAGAACAACACCACGACCGTATACAAAAAGAAAGGCAAAGTAAGTGAACTGGAAAACTTCTGTGCCGACCAGGACATTTCGGGAACCATCGGAATGGCCCACACCCGCTGGGCAACCCACGGCGAGCCCAACGACATCAATGCCCATCCGCACACTTCGATGCAGGGTCTTTTTACCATCATCCACAACGGGATCATCGAAAATTACGAAAAACTTAAAAAAGACCTTCTAGCCAAAGGTTATACCTTTTATGGCGAAACCGACACCGAAATACTGGCAAACCTTATTGAATACATGTACTCCAAAGGCGAACATGTAAATGCAGAGATGGCTGTCAGGATGGCTTTGTCGAGAGTTGTTGGCGCCTACGGACTGGTTGTGATGTGCATAAATGAACCGGAAAAACTCATCGCCGCCCGGAAAAGCAGCCCCCTGGCTGTTGGCATAGGGAAAGGCGAATATTTCATCGGTTCCGATGCGACCCCCATGATTGAATACACCAGAAACGTGGTTTACCTCAACGATCTGGATGTTGCCATACTGACCAAAAACAGCTTCACCCTCAAAACCGTTGAAAACGATCAGGAAATTACCCCTGAAATACAGCTGCTGGAACTGAGCGTGGGCGAGATTGAGAAAAACGGCTACGAACATTTCATGCTGAAAGAGATCTTTGAACAGCCCAAAACCATTTCTGATTCGTTCAAAGGGCGCATTTCACCCGAGACCAAAGAGATTGTTCTTGGTGGATTGGCCGACGTAATGCCCCGCATCCTCGAAGCACGGCGCATTGTGATCATTGCCTGCGGAACATCGTGGCATGCAGCCCTGATTGGCGAATACCTGATTGAAGAGTTTGCCCAAATACCGGTTGAAGTGGAATATGCTTCGGAATACCGCTACCGTAACCCCATTATCCGGAACGACGATGTAATTATTGCCATCAGCCAGAGCGGTGAAACAGCCGACACCATGGCCGCCATCAAGCTAGCCAAAGAAAAAGGCGCTCTGGTGCTGGGAATTTGCAATGTGGTTGGTTCGAGCATTGCCCGCGAAACCCATGCCGGGGTTTACACCCACGCCGGAATTGAAATCGGTGTGGCTTCAACCAAAGCATTTACCGCCCAGGTAACTGTTCTAACCCTGCTCGCATTAAGGCTTGCCCGGGGAAAGAAAACCATCAGCGACGAAAGGTACTTCACCATTATCAACGATCTGATTGATGTTCCCGAAAAAATCAAATCGATACTGATTGCCCACCCACACATTAAAGAGATTGCCGAAAAATACAAAGAAAGTATCAATGCCCTCTTCCTTGGACGCGGAGCCCTGTTCCCCGTTGCGCTGGAAGGAGCCCTGAAGCTGAAGGAAATATCGTATGTCCACGCCGAAGGATATGCTGCCGGGGAGATGAAACATGGCCCCATTGCACTGGTCGATACCAATCTGCCGGTAGTAGTGGTAGCCGCCAAAGACCGTTATTACGAAAAAGTAGTCAGTAACATTCAGGAAGTGAAAGCCCGCAAAGGAAACATTATTGCCATTGTAACCGAAGGCGACGGCGAATTGCGCAAAATGGTCAACGACATTTTTGAAATCCCGAAATCAGATCCGGTAATCACGCCGTTGCTAGCCATTATTCCGCTCCAGCTGTTTGCTTATTACATGGCCATTCTGCGGGGCTGTAATGTGGACCAGCCAAGGAACCTGGCAAAATCAGTCACAGTAGAATAAGATCTACGGCTGATAGATCACTTTATAAATCGAAAGCCTGCCTGCCTGTCTGATCCGGAACAGATAAACTCCGGGACTTACCGAAAGACGGCTCAGATCAAAAAAGGAATCGTCGTTCACGGTTGTCTGAAAAACCGTTGAGCCAGATAATGTGTAGATGGCAATTCCGGCATCGGTTTTTATCCCTTTCATTTTCAGGTAAAGCACACCTTTGGTCGGATTGGGATAAAGAATCACGCTGCCTGCATCCAACAATCGGAAATCCTCATTCGAATCCAGAATCCCTGGATCGTCGCTGAACGGGGAACCATTCACTACCGATGAGGATTTCCAGTAATTGTAATCAGCCGGAGAGCCGTTGGGATACCTCAACACCGATGAAAGGGTAAACCCATCTCCATCGGGCTGGGTTGGCCATGGATATGCATCAAAAAAGGTGAAATTAACAACCCGGTCACCTTTGGCCGACGACACGGTAACCTGCTCGCCCGAATTGGAAAAATTATTTTCAAACAATCCGGATGGCACCTGTGAGTATCGCTCATAAAACCATTTCGATTTGGATGCAATCACATAAAACTGCCTGGGAGATAATACTTCATTCTCTTTAAACTGATACTGAACCGACGAAGTAAAATTCAATCCGGTCAGGTTTATGGGTTTTGAACCGGTATTTTTTAGCTCAATAAATTCGAACGACTTACCCGAAACCGTGTCGGCACCAATGATGGAATCCTTCGGATGATAATTTAATTCAGTAATTTTCAGGTTGGAATAATCCTCTTCGGTGCTTAAAAACTTGATTTCGTGCAACGCACTCCATTCATCATTCAGCTTAACACGTGTTTTGATCAGAGCGGTTCCGTTCAAATCGATGGTTCCACCGCTCGAAAGCAGAGCAGCACTGCTGCTTACCGCGCCTCCGATTAACCGGGGATCGCTTCCGTCGAGCGTATAATAAATCTGGCCTTTGGAACTGGTCAGCGACAACTGATAATTTCCATTTACCGGATAAACTTCATCGTAAAGAGTGGTGCCATTTTTCCTGATCACCGGCGGATCGAACAAGGGATAAAGATCAGCTTCTATCAACTGGTCGATCACAATGTCGGTGCGATCAGGGAAAAAACGGTTGTAAACATCGTCGATCTGATCTTCCCAGGTTGCTTTGGTATAGGGAACAGAATGCTGGGCATCGCCCCAGCGGGCCGATTCAGCAATGATGGCCATCTGAATTTCATCGGCACGTTTTTCAAAACGGGCTGCGGCAACGTCGGGCGTGAACACCCCGTTATTGAAGAAATGTTTGTAAACCCGGTCGGCTACCCTCATCCGGTATTCTTTGTTATCCGTCAGTTTATGATGAAGCCATTGCGGATGAAAAGTGGTTAATCCACTCACCGACATTCTCAGGTTGACGCGATCTTCATCCAACCCGATCCCTGGCGATGCAACATCAATCATCATGCTGTGTTCGGCATCGTGGTTGAAGAAAACAAACCCCCGGCTTTTATCGTCTCGCTTATCGATGGCATAAAAATTATTAACCCCGGCGTTTCCTCCAAACGACGAAGTAGGTGCATCAAAATTGCCGGTATAAAAGATTCCCAGCAGGTAATCGATCAGGTTATCGACATCGACCAGCACTTCTCCTCTTTTTTTGGGAAAACCGGCAGCATCTTTCCCTTCGAGGGCAAAGTAACTTTCGTTTGAAGCAAATCCCTTCTGGCACATATTGTAAAGGCGTTGCCACGAATCCAGATTCCCGTCGGTCGCCTCAACGTAATACCCATCGGCGTTAACTTTTACCACATCATAATCGTCGTCCTGGCCGCCAAAATATTTCGAAGCATAGTTGGCCTCAGAACGTTCCTGCGTTTGGTACAATCCCCAGTACATTCCGTTCAGATAAAGATGATAATAGCGGCTGCGGGTATAGGGTTGCCCCATATCCCGCTGCGAATCCCTTGAAAAAACTTCTCTTACACAAGTATTCCTTGAGTCGCCGTTGCTCCACGAATAGTTTTGTTCACACCGCAAATCAATTTTATCGAATTCGTTGACACCTTCGTCATCAAACAGCGGAAACCGTAATTTTGAAGCACCATATTCACTTCGGAAAAACAGGCGGAACCCGTGTTTGGGGTAGTATCCATGCCGGCTCCAACCTCCCCTGATCCGAAGTCCGGCATTGATGTTAAATCCCTTCTCTCCAGACGGATTTAACAACTCTACCGAGCAAAACCGTTCCCATTCTTCGCCATGATCCAACCCATTCACGTAAATCCCGGTAGTTGGATTAAACAAATTACCCAAGTCGGTTACAACGGATATGGAAGGAATATCGGTAAGAGCGGTGTTCATCTGGGAAGAATATGCGGAATTCTTTGTCACATCCGGATCCATAGCAAGGTCGATCATCTGGTCGTTTACATAGGAGCTGGTCGGCCAACCACCTCCGGGATTTGACTGGGTAATAACTCTGTCGATGAAAATATAGGTCTGGGAAAGCGGAAACGTTGGCGTTTCTCCATCCTTTTTCAGCGATGCCCTCACAAGGTAACAGGGCGTTTGCGGACGTCCGGTTGAATTGGTTGGATCAACCCGCAGGGTTTTCGATTTTCCACCATTCTGAGCAGTTGAAGAAGTCTGGGGATTGCTTCCGTCGATGGTATACAAGATATTATACGACGGATCGGGAACTGTTAGCTTCAGGTCGAACGCATTTTTATAAAAACCGCCGGGCTGGCTAAACTGAACCTTCATGGTGTCGGTTGAAACAAGCTGATTAAACGACGACTGAGCCGAAGACGCGATCCACATCCCAATCAAAACAGAGAATACGAGTATAAACCGACGAATCATGAACAAAGGGTTATCAGGTTAAGGCTGGCCAAAGTAATAAAAGCCGCTATTAATAAGACAATTCTGAAATGAAAAATACGTATCCCAATCGGCCAATTATTCTTTAGAATTTTTTCATCCGGAATGGGTATCATCAACTCAATATTTGAGTAATTATGCAAAGGAAATTCGTCAAAAAGATAAGTTGAACGTATTTTGAGATCAATTTATTTCAGTCATATCGAGACACCGATTGGTCAAATGATCGCCTGCTCCTCTGAAAAAGGAATCATCCTGCTTCAGTTCGAAGAACCGGCTCAACCTTACATTGAAAAATTTTCCCCCGACCGTACGGTTGAACTGATCCAATCGAAAAACACGTTTCTTTCCAAGCTGGAAGATCAGCTGAAGGAATATTTCTCCGGAAATCGCATGAACTTTTCGATCGATCTGGATCTTCAGGGGAGCGAACTTCGACAGAAAATTTGGCATATTGTCCGCAATATTCCTTTTGGAGAAACCAGGTTCTATGAGGAAATTGCCCGTGAAACCGGCAGAAAAAATTACACCCGAGTCATTGCCAACGCCAATGCACACAACGACATTTTGCTGGTGATCCCATGCCACCGGGTGATTGGCTCCGGGAACAAATTAACCGGATACCGGGGAGGCATCGAACGAAAAAGATGGCTGATTAACTTCGAAAGGTCGCTGGTATCGAAAGAATGCAGAAACACACTATTTTAATGTTCGATAAATCACTTTTTACCATGAAAAAAAAATCACTTTTACTCATCTTCATCACTGCTTTATGCGTGAATGCCTTTGGTGCAGGCAAAAACATTCATGTTGCCGACAACATTGAACTGATCGGATTAGCCGACGGGTTTTACATGCACCAGACCATTGATAATATTCCCGGCTTTGGAAAGGTATCTTCAAACGGTTTGCTAGCCATTAAAAACCAAAAAGCCTTTATGATCGACTCTCCTTCATCGCCCGAAACAACAGCAAAACTTTTTGGGTATTTGAAAGACTCGATGAACGTTGATTTGATCCTTTTTACCGGTGGCCATTTTCATGTCGACTGCATTGGCGGAATGGGATACCTGAAATCGGCCGGTGTAAAAACATTTCTCAACCAGCGAACCAAAGCAAAATGCAACGAGCTAAACCTGCCACTCCCCGATACCACCTACGACCGAAGTTATTTTTTCAATTTTGAAGGAATTCCTGTTGAATGCCGCTACCTAGGTGGCGGACACACGGCAGACAATTGCGTGGTCTATTTCCCCAATCAACAAATCCTGTTTGGTGGCTGCCTGATTAAAAGTGCTGCTTCAACCTCTCCGGGAAATCTTCAGGATGCGGTCGTTGGCGAATGGAAATCAACCGTTCAACAGATTATCGACTTATACCCTTCGGTTAAAATTGTGATCCCGGGGCATGGCGACCTCGGCGGAGCCGATCTCTTAAATCACACCATTGCATTGGTCGACCAATGCCAAAAGAAAGAGTAAAAAAAGAGCCGCACATCCTGTTTTAAGATCTGCGGCTCTCATTAAAATGATTGATCTTTATCGAAGGTCGGAAGCTTTGACGGTCTCGATGAGGATGACTCCTCCACCACCCCGTGAGCCATAAATTGACGCTTCAGCATCTTTCAAAAAACTGATTCTTTTCACATCACAGGGGACTATGTTGGCGATCTCCGAGACAGTTACACCATCAACCACATAAAGGGGTCCATTCGCATTGATGGAGTTTATCCCCCGAATCGTCACATCTTTTTCTGATCCGGGAAGGAAGCTCGAATTGTTTACATTCACCCCGGCGCACCGCCCGCTAATCAATTCGTAGATATCCCGGTACGAACAAAAATCGTCCCTCGAACCCGTCAGCGCAGCAACCGCAGTAGTTGCTTTGTCTTTGGTAATATAGCCATAACCAACAGCCATCTCAACATTTTCGGGAGAGTCGAGAAACTTCATATTGACTTTAACCGAATCGTCGGTGGCCCTAACCCGTATTCTTTCTTTGTAAAAGGTCTTTCCATAAAACTCCAGGACATCTTTCTCATTACAGACAATGGCAAAATTGCCCAGTGAATCGGTAGTGGTTTTGGTTCCTGCTTTTTTAGCAGAGACCACAACATTTGCCAAAGTCATGTTCTTGAAAACATTCACTGTGCCATAAATAACCCGATGTTGGGCAAAAAGGCAGACAGAAAATAGAATTCCGAGTGCGATTAAAATGATCTTTTTCATCCGAAAATAATTTATTTATTAAGGCCGGATGCCAGCCTGTCCGGCAGGCAGGGAACTCGCATGTGAATTTTCATCCGTGTTTGTGTCGTTAGCAAACATGCTCGTTTCATAATGCAAGATTTACCAATTACTCATTGTATTTTTTATCGGAAAATAGTCCGGAACCATCTTCTAATTCTTAGACAAAGCAAGAATACTTTTCCCTTACCCTTTTACAGCCTAATCTATTTATTTATAAAAGAAGGAACAAAAATGATAAGACCAATGATCGCCGCAGTAATTGCCGCAACGAAAACAGCCGCCGCCGACAGGTCCTTAATCTTCTTTATTTTCGGGTTAAAATCACTGATTACCAAATCGCATAATTTTTCGATGGCCGTATTGAAAAGTTCGGCCATAAAAACCACCCCGATAAGAAGGATCACCACCATCCATTGGGTGACTGAAATGGAAAGCCAAATCCCCATACCAATTACCGCAACCGCAGCGAACAGATGAACCCGGGCATTATGCTCACCCAAGAAAAAATCAAAAATACCTCTCAGGGCATATCCAAAGCTCTTAACCCGGGACCGGAACGAAAATCTCTTTTTAGCGTCTGTCATGATGAATTAATTAAGAATGAACCAAACAAATTTCAATAAAAAACCTCATATCTTTTGTGAAGATATGAGGCAACTACTAAAAATCTAAACTTTGATTGTAAAAACGGTCCTTTTTGAGAAAGTCTGATTATTTTGCTAACGTGTTAAATACCTTTTTTCGTCTCGATAAGTACCACACCGCCTGCTCCTCTTGATCCATAAATGGAAGCAGAGGCATCTTTTAAAAAGCTGATGCTTTTCACATCACAGGGAGATATTTCGGCAATGTGCGAAACCACAACACCATCGACCACATACAAGGCACAATTGGACAAATTAATGGAATTTTTTCCCCTGATCACGATTTCCTGTTCGGCTCCCGGAAAATTACTCTGTCGCTCAACTTCTACGCCAGCACATCTCCCGTTAATCAACTCATAAATATCGGAATAGATACAGAAATCCTCATCCTGATTGGAGAGCCCGGCATAAGCATGGGTCGCCTTATCTTTGGTGATGTATCC
This sequence comes from Prolixibacteraceae bacterium, assembly GCA_035353695.1. Classification (GTDB taxonomy): domain Bacteria; phylum Bacteroidota; class Bacteroidia; order Bacteroidales; family Prolixibacteraceae; genus CAYMTR01. Next base: position 1,595 of record DAOQAB010000024.1, on the reverse strand, counting down.
ATACCCAATGGCCAGCTCAACATTTTCGGGATCATCGAGAAACCGCATATTCACAAAAACCGAGTCATCGGTTGGTTTTACCTTTACCCTTTCTTTGTAAAAGGTTTTCCCCGAAAACTCCAGAACATCTTTCTCTTTGCATACAATGGCAAAATTGCCCAGAGAGTCGGTCCGGGTTTGGGTCCCGGTCTTTTTAGCGGTAACAACAATATTGCATAACTGCAAATTTTCAAACACATTCACCCTTCCATACACAACCCGGTGCTGTGCCGAGAGTGAAAAAGAAAGTGAAATTCCGATCAGTAATATAATTAATTTTTTCATGGCTTTAAATGTTAAAATCGTTCAATATTCATGGCACATCGTTTTTCCGGAATGATGTAAAATAAACTCCAATCTGTTTTTTAGACACGCCAACCACTGTTTTCCCCTATGCGCAATGTAAAAAACGGTTCCCCAACAGTAAAAAGTTCGAAAGATTTGCTAAAACATGGGATAAAATTTTTTTACATGGAATAAGAAAATATCTTTGCTATTGCTAGCCTCCAATCATTCAGTAAAATGTGGACAGCTTCGCTAGCTTTTCGGTATAAACGCTCATTTGGGAGCTGATGGGCATCTAAAAGAATATCTATGAAAAAAATCTTTTCCACGATGGTTGCCATTGTTTGCGTGGCGACTGTTTTTACCGGCTGCAGCAAAGACGAAGATGAAAGCAGCTCAGTTACCATTAATGCAACAGTTGAAGAAGGTACCAGTTACAACTCGTCAATCGACGAAGTAAAGGCTGTGATTACCGATACAGACACGTATTACACGCTGGCAAGTGGAACGTATTCCAGTGGCAGTTTTTCATTAACCTTACCCAAATTGGTAGATGACAGCCACCTCACCGCGATGGACGCTGAATATCCAACCGAAATTACAATAAGCGACAAGAATGCAAAAGGATGCGGTGTTGAATTTTTAGCTTACAAATCGGGAGTTGCAGTTGGTTCTTTCGAACAGTCGGTTACCTCCGATGATTCATATTCAACCAGCGTTGCCGGCTATATTTATGTCGACAGAAATACCAGTTTCAGCGGCACCGTCACCGAAACAGAAGAGGTAATGGGTATTCCCGTTTCTGCAAAAACCACCTACGATCTCTCACTAAAAAAAGGGTGGAACGTTGCCTATATAAAAATGAACTTGGTTGTAACCGATACAGACTTTTCGATGACCCTGGAAATTTCTGATACTGAAATAAGCGGGCTGAAATGGTATTATACTGAAGGAGCTGAAACCAGTTCGATGATTCAGGCAAAATCCGCAGCCTTCAAAACAATGAAAGCAAAAATGTTTTCAAAATAGATCCCGAAACGTCCTGTCAATCCCGGCAGGACGTTTTTTTAACCTTCCTCTACTCCCATCATACGGGCATTACTCTATCGCAAAAAGACCGCTGGCTCTCAGGGACGACATTCTTCATCGCTTTTCTCATTGCTGGCTCTCAGGGACGACATTCTTCATCACTTTTCTCATCGCTGGCTCTCAGGGACGACATTCTTCATCACTTTTCTCATCGCTGGCTCTCAGGGACGACATTCTTCATC
>DAOQAB010000023.1:0-38268 GCA_035353695.1 Prolixibacteraceae bacterium | reverse complement strand
ACCACGTTACAGCCCATTGAGACCAACGTGTTAACAACCAGCGAAGAGACCATGCTACCCGAAAGCCGGGCATCGCGGCCTACGACAATTTTTACATCGGTTTTGCCGGCTTTTTGTTGTATGAACGTGGCGTAAGCAGCCGTGAATTTTACAATGTCGATGGGGGAGAGGCCTTCGCCCGGTTTGCCCCCGATGGTTCCGCGAATGCCGGAGATGGATTTGATTAATGCCATGGTTTTATAAGTTTAGAGGGTGTAAAAATAGTAAAAAAAGGACCCCTTAAACTCCTCTCGAGGGAGAAACTGAAACGATGAATTTGGTGTTCCTCTTTTTGTTATTTGACGTTCTGTGGGTTACACAAATAGCTGTTTACGTATTCACTTTCTCAGGATAAATCAGATTCTTTCGGGATGACCCATTCAGAGTCCTTTTGTTTTAGATTAGGCGTATGACATGGAAAAAAATAGTTAAATTTCAGTATTGGAAATTGGATTCAATTTACGAACATGATTGACCATTCGGAAATAAAAGAGGTTGATGTTTGCGAAGGATTTTGTTGCCCGTTTTTTTTGTACAGGAAAAAACGTGTTCGCCACAACCTTGTATTCCTGATTGTTTGTTTTTTATGTTTGATATCCGATTTTCAGAGTTTTGGAAACAATTTGCATTCTGTGCCTGATTCAACACAGAGGGTTGAAGAAGGAGAACGCGATACCACCGTATTTCGTCATTTTATTCAAAAGAAGCATGAAAATAGCTTCGTTGATTGGGTTTTTGATAAGATTGTTAAGGAACAAAAGAAGACCATCGAGGGAGGAAACACTTCGATTGAATATTACCGGATGTTTGAAGGCAAAACCATTGCCGGAATCAGAATAAAACAACTTTCTGTCTTTGGTCCCACATTTGCCGATACAACAAAACTCCCTTCTGGTAAGATTGAGCAGTTTGCCAATAAAGTACACTTCACAACAAGCCAGAAAGTTCTTCGTAAAAACATATGGTTCAGCGAAGGTGATTCGGTCGATCCGTATGTGTTTTCTGAAAATGAACAATATATAAGGAATTTGCCCTACATAAACGATGTGAGTTTTCTGATTAACCAAAGCCCATACAATCCCGATCAGGTATTTGTTACGGTACTGACAAAAGATGTGTATTCGTTCGGGGTTTCAGGAAAAATGAGCGGTGTTACTACCGGATACCTTACTCTCTACAACCACAATGTTTTTGGGGCTGGGCATCAGTTGTCGGTTAAGTTCCTGGGTTATTCGAAAAGCGGGCCTGCAATTGGTACCGAAGTGTTTTACACCATCAATAATCTTTATGGGCAGTTGATTGATTTGAAAGGAGGATATGTCGATAGTTATAACCGGAGGGGAGTTCTTTTTAGCTTCGATCGTGAATTCCAGGAATCATCAAGGTTGTGGGCCGGCGGTGTTACATTCGACCGTTTTTTCCGGAACAAACAATTGGCTTCGGGTGATCCGGTTTTAACCGATGATATGCTCGAATACCGGTATCTCGACGGTTGGTTGGGGTTTAACATTCCGTTTTCGAGGAAGAAATACCAGCAAAATGTATTTCTTACCCTTACAGGAAGGATCAGCAACACCTATTTTTTCGATCGTCCCAATCCCGATGTGTATGACGAACAATTTTTTGCCGACAACACGCTTTATCTGGTTGGCATTACCCATTCGACCCGAAACTTTCAGAAAAGTAACCTGATCTATTCATACGGAATCACGGAAGATATCCCTTCTGGCTTTTTGTACGAAATTGTTGGAGGCTTTTACGATGGTGAATTTTTGAAGCGCTATTATACTCACATCGTTCTTTCAAAAGGAATAGTTACTCAGCAGCAAAATTATTTTTATGCTTCCTTTAAAATTGGCGGATATTGGGATGATGGCGAATTTGGACAGGGGCAAACCGAAGCAAATTTCAATTATATCACCAGGTTATTTAATGCTCCATACCGATTTCGATTCAGGCAATTTGTAAAACTCAACTACATTAGAGGGATTAAAAGGTTTGAAATTGAAACTCTTTACATGAATTATAAGAGCAGCAAATATGGGATCAGGGGTTTTAAGGATGAGGAAGCAACAGGCAAACAGCGCCTTAGTTTAAAAACAGAATCGGTCTTTTTTCAGAAACCTTCGCTGCTTGGTTTCAATTTTGCCTGGTATGGTTTTGCCGACGTAGGATTAATAGGGAGCAACTACGAATCAATATTCAAACAGAAATTTTATTCCGGTATTGGCGCAGGAGTCAGAATACGAAATGAAAGTTTGGTATTCAACACCTTGCAAATCCAGGTTGGATATTATCCCGGCTATCATTGGGGATTTGATTTTAGAGGACTTGGCCGCACGTCGTTCGACCGTTTTCAACCCGGGAAACCAACACCTCTTTTGTTTGAATAGATTGTTATTGTTGCATCAGCTCGATAATTTTCTCGCACAGCAACCCGGCCACAATCATCGAAAACCGTTTGACAGCCGGAGCTGAGTTGTAACAAACAATCGGGAGCACCCATTCGAGCAGGGCAAAATAATAAGGAACCAGACTTGGATTGCCTTTACAGCTTTGAAGGGCATATTGCCTCATCTTCAGGGTAAGCGCCACATTTTTGGTTATCTTTTCAATGCCTTTGCCTTCATAACTGTTTTTTGGCAGCACATCGAGGGTATGTGTCCCATAAAAACGGGTCGCAAATTCAATCATTTTCTTCATATCCTCTTCGTCGTCAAGCGGAGCGCGTTCCACCATAAAGATGGCTTCGAGCCGTGCAAAATCGGAGACCACCGAGCGGGGTTTCGTTTCGGAAAAGTCGATCAGGTACACATTCATGGTCTGATCAATCAGAATGTTCTGCATGTTCAGGTCGCCGTGGCAAATGGCCGTATAATAATAGATCGCTTCATCTCGCCGTTTGGGATATTCATGCTTCAGAAACCAATACGGATTGACCAGCTTGTGATCGGTTTCCTTCACAATGAAAAATGGATCGTCGGACGAAACCGAAAGTATGTTTTCGGAGGTTTCACACAGGGTTGGAAAGAAGGTTAAGGTCGGGTCGTGATCGAGGAAGGGATGAATCGCTTCCTGCACCGGCTGACCATACCAGGGTTTCAGTATTTGTAAGAAGGTTTTGTCAAAGATTGGTTCCAGTTTCCCGGCAGGCCATTCGTCGAAATAGTTGGTAAGCCATTTCAGCTGGGTTTCTTCCCCGCCGATTCCCACAAAATTGTAGCACAATGCTCCCCGGTCGCCAAAGAATTCGGTTCCCAGCACCATAGCGCTGTTATTTAAAATGTAAGGTTGAGAATATTTCAGACAACGTTCGGCTTCACGGGTAATCATGGCCCGATTGGCAATTTTCAGCACGGTTGGGCGCAGGCGTCGACCTTCTTTGTCGAACGAGTTTACCTGAAAGGTTTGTGCCGAAAAGCCTCCATGCAACGGTTTTATGACGACCTGTTTCGAATCGGAGTAGAGCCTTCGGGTCAGGAACGCTTTGTAGGGTTCAGCGAAAAATTCGGACGGGACTTCAAGCTGAATCCGGTGTGCTTCGGCATCATCGAACGTCGGGGCCGCAAAAACCCAAACCAGCGGATAGGAGAGCCGTTCTTCCGGGTCGATTGGCAGTACGTTGACGATATTTTCGAGGGTCAGAATGTTTTTCAGCGTGCCATCTATTGGATTGTTTTCATTCACCTGATCCAGCTCTTCGCAATCGAAGCGGGCACCCAGCAGCGAGATTCCCTCTTCGGAAAGTGGAATTGCTTTGGCAACATCCTGAAATTCTCTACTATTTAATTGTTCATTTAATGACCGATCGAGCAGGAGGCTAAGTAAAATCCCGTGGTTATTGTGGTTGAAATTGGCCGTAACCAGTGCAATGGCTCCTTTGTTTCCCGGCAGGAAATGGTCGCGGTTCTGCCAGATGTTTTCAGCCAGTTCACCAAACGGAATGTCCGAGGGTTTGAACAACCGGAACCAACCGGCAGGCTTTGTCCCGAATGAAACGGCTTGTTTTACCACAATACCGGCGTGTGACGGGTTGTGCGGAATGCGGAAATCGGGGAGGAGCGTTTCGTCGTTGGGAAGAAAACCGGCAGCATTTCCGGTAGTGATGAAAAGGCCCTGTGTATTGATCGTCTCTTCCTGTGGATCGGCAGCCATGCCAATGCCAACCGAAAAACCCAGTTCGTTGTATCCGGCAATTCCTGCGTCTTTCCATCGCAGAGCCGGTTCCTGTTCTTTGCCGGAGGGGTGAAACTGGATCCGCTGATCGCCGAAGTTCCACTCACATTGGCTTTTCTCCTTGTTTTTCATCTGTACAATCTCTTCGGCAGCAGCTTCCGGTGTTTTTGAAAAGCGGAAAATGGTGTGAAGCCCGGTCATTTCAAATACCTGATATACTTCGGGAGACACAGCGGCAACAAACAGCATACCGCCTTTCGATTTCAGTTTTTTGGCAGCCGATAGCAGTACCCTGATGCCGGTACTCGACAGGTAATTGCATTTTGAAAAATCGATAATCAGGAAACTCTCCTTTTGGGTGAGAGGTTGAACGGCCTGATCGAACGAAGTGCTGTTTACGGTGTCGAGCCTCCCTTCGGGTGCAATGCACGGAATTGACTGTAGGTTACGATGAGAAATATCAAACATGATGTTAAATTTAAGGAAGCTTAAAGTTCGGTTTTTTTTAAGAAAATGAAGTTCCCAAACCGAAAAAAGTCATAGAAAGATAAACGGAAACCGGTTCAGATCTCCAGATCAGCATTCCAGTGAAAACAGAATTTTCCGTTGGTAACATCCACTGTGTCGTTAAAGGCGTGATAATAATCATCGGTTCCCAGGTAATATCCATAAGCTTTAAACCAGAATGTTCCGCTTATAAAACGGTTTTTCCGATCGTAGCGGGTGATCATGATTTCGCCGGTCTTTTTCGGCAAAAAGTTGGAGGGTGCGGCCAAAATATCATGGGTATCGTAGATTTCGGAAACAGAACCTTCGATGTTCTGCAATTTGGTTTGATAACAGGCTGAAGGATGTTCCGACAGGCCGGGGTACCGCAGAATGTCGTAGGAACCGCAGCTTTTGGGGAAAGGAAACGACAGACGGATGGAATGGTGGTTTAAACTTCCCTGGATAAACATGCTGGTGTCGGATTGTTCCGGATTGTTCTCTGACCTCAGGATGGATCGCCCGAACTGGAAGAAGGCAAAATTACAATCGGTTAGCGTATTGAGAGAGTCGGCCTGGTACATGACCCAGTCATCTCCATCGATGGTTGCACGAATTTGGTTGGGATCATTCAGGGTTAGTTCCTTTTGTTCCGGAACCAGGTCATCGTTGTTGCAGGCCAGTGTTGCCAGCAGGAGCAACAGGCAAAGTGAAGGTAAAATGGATTTTTTCATGGCTTTTGTAATTTTATAAAGGCAGCAAAGTAGAGAAACTGGGAAAAAGAAACAAGGAAAAAATTGTTATGTTTTGTGATATGTTTCGGCAGGTTTCGCATTGGGACGGGTTAATTTGCCCTTCTACCCGGTGGCAACGCCTCTGGATTGAATGTAACATTCCAGCCATTGCGCCCCGGAGGGGCAGGTAAATCTAATATTCAATTATTCAACAGCTAACGACCAGAAATAACCTTGTTCAAAAAACAGCGGGACAAGCCTTTAAACAAGTACAGACAATCTTGCAAACAAGTACGGACAATTTCATCAAAAAGTACGGACAATATTTCAAACAAATACGGATCATTTTTCTAACTTGTTTGTATTGCTTTTGCTGATCCTTTCGATTTTATAAAAACATCAAACTCCCGAGCGTTATAAAACCGCTTTCATAATCTCTTTCACATTGTCGGTGAGGCCATACGTGTAAACATGCAGACTGGGTGCGCCATGTTCAATCAGCTCTTTGGCCTGGAAGATCGCCCACTCTGTTCCTACCTTTTGGGCATCGTCGTTGGTTTTGCATTTAGCTAGTTCATTGGCCAGATCAACCGGCAGATCAATGTGGAAAATCTTTGGTAAAACCGTTAACTGGTTTTGCACGGCAATTGGTTTGATTCCCGGAATAATGGGAACCGTAATGCCCATTTCACGGCATTTTGTTACAAAGTTATAGTATTTCTGATTGTCGAAAAACATCTGGGTGACAATGTAATCGGCGCCGGCATCTACTTTTTGTTTCAGGTAGAGCAGGTCGTTATCGAGATTGGGCGCTTCGAAATGCTTTTCGGGATAACCAGCTACACCGATGCAAAAATCGAGCGGGGTATTGTTTTTCAGATAGGGATCGAGATAGTGGCCTTTTTTGATTTCCGAAATTTGGGTAACCAGTTCATTAGCGGTTGAGTTCCCGTTTGGCTCGGGTTTGAAAACCGGATCCTGTTTCTGCCCGTCGCCACGCAAGGCAAGGACATTTTCAATACCCAGAAAGTTCAGGTCAATCAGCACGTGTTCGGTTTCGCTGCGGGTAAAACCACCACAAAGAATGTGAGGAACCACCGGGATTCCGTATTTGTATTGAATTGATGCTGCAATGGCAACCGTTCCGGGACGTTTACGTACAATCCGTTTTTCAAGTAGCCCATCTTCGCGGGTGCGGAATTCAACTTCGTCGCGATGGGTGGTGATGTTGATGTATTTCGGATCGAATTCGAGCAACTGCTCAATGGTCTCATACAGCTTGTCGCCACGGCTTCCCTTCATGGGAGGAAGCAACTCGAAAGAAAAAAGGGTCTTCTTCGACTGGTTTATAATGTCAATAATTTTCATGTGCCTTACTTATAACTCTGACAGATCATGCGTAACACACCATTTTCTGACAGGGATTCGTTACAAAAATAGAAATATTCCATGGAATCCATAACTGAAAAAATTGCGTTGCATAAATCCCGATGGATAAAAAAAATGCCGGATCGTTGCGAACCGGCATTTCTGATCCTATGCTGATGTTATTTCTTCTTCTTATCGAGAATCTTTTCGATCTCGTCCATTACTTTATTCATGGCTTCGATGGTTTTATCGAAAGGTTCGTTTGAAGTCATGTCGACCCCGGCTTTCTTGAGCAATTCAATGGGATAATCCGATCCGCCTGCTGAAAGGAAAGTCATGTATTTTTCGAGAGCTCCCGGTTCTTTGTTCAATACTTTTTCGGCCAGTGAAATAGAAGCCGTGAAAGAAGTACTGTATTGGAACACATAGAAATTGTAGTAGAAATGAGGAATGAAAGCCCATTCCATGTTGATGTAATCATCTACATAACAGATTCCTTTGTCGGAGCCATAATACCTTTTTACGATATCGGAATAGATCTGAGAAAAAGTTTCGCCGGTAAGCGGCATTCCCTGCTCTGCGGTTTCATGAATCTTCAGTTCAAACTCGGCAAACTGGGTTTGACGGAACAGCGTTCCTTTAAACCGGTCGAGCCAGTCCATCAGGATGGATAGTTTCAAATCATCGTCCTTGATGGTATTGATGGTATAGTTGAAAAGCAACACTTCGTTGAAGGTTGAAGCCACTTCAGCAACGAAAGTCTCATAATCGGCCAGCGGATAGGGCTGGGTTTTGTTCGAAAAGTAACTTTGCATGGTATGCCCGAGCTCGTGGGCCAGCGTGCTTACATCGTCATACAGGTCGGTATAATTCAGCAAAATGTATGGATGGCCGTCATAGTCGGATCCATTGGAATAGGCACCCGATTGTTTCCCTTTGGTCGGGAACACGTCAATCCAGCGGTTTTCGATGGCTTTTTTAACCGTGGCAACATACTCGTCACCCAATGGCTTTATAGCTTCCAGCACCATTTTGGTAGCATCGTCGTACGAATATTTCAGTTCAATGTCCTTTACAACCGGGGCATACAGGTCGAGGTATTTGAGGGTATCAACCCCCATCATCCGTTTTTTGATCTGGAGGTAACGGTAAAAAGCCGGGAGGTTTTTGTTTACGTTATCGACCAACGACTGATAAACATTCGTTGGGATGTTGCTGGGATACAGGGCCGCTTCGAGTGAAGAGCTGTAATGACGGGCTTTGGCATTGAAAATGTCTTTGTTCACATTCCCGCTCAGCAGGTCACCATACGTGGCCTGGTATTTTGCATAGTTTTTCCAATATGCATTGAAAACAATTTCGCGGTCAGCACGGTTTGCCGATGCCCGGTAACGGTTGTATTCGGCACTTCCAACCGAAATTTTTTCGCCGTTCGACAACGTTACTTCCGGGGCAGGCATTTCAGCATTCGAAAAAGTATTGTACGTGATATAGGAATTGTCGGCAATGGTTCCGCTTAACGCCATGATCCGTTCTTCCGGTTCGCTGAGCGTATGTTTCTTGGTGCGGAACAAATTATCGAGTTTCATCCGGTAAACTTCGAGCTTTGGCTCCTCCTTCAGGTACTTTTCAATCACGCTCCAGTCGACCGACAAGATTTCGGGATCGATGAAAGCAGCTTTGGCGCCAAAATCGGAAAATAACTTTTGCAGCTCCTGCTTCATTCCCGAGTAGGTCATGTTGCGGGTGTCCAGGTCGGAATTCATGGCTGCATAATTGGATAACTTCGACGCTTCTTTGGCAAGAGCGGTGTTGAACTCCAGACAGCTCAGTAAATTTGCAGCCGACTTGGTGATTGTTCCCCTGAACTTTTCAATTTCCCCTAACTTTTGGGCAAGCTGATCTTTTGCTGTACGCCATTCGGCATCAGACTGATAAAGGCCACTTAAATTCCACTTGTACTTTTCGGGAATATCTTCCCTGTTTTTTTGACCATATCCATTCATGGCTGCAAAAATGCAAAAAACCATGAAAAAGATGGTTGTTGAAAGTAAAATCCGTTTGTTCATATTGTGTGTAATTGGTTTTAATAATCTATTGGTAACAAAAATGGCTCAAAAATACAGTTTAAAGAAACAATTAATCGAAACATTCATCACAAATTAAATAACCAAAAACCTATAACTCTGGTTAAAATGCCGAAAAAGGGGAACTTTGCTTTCTTGAGCATCCAATCTGGTTTTTCTGTCGCAATAGAGACCGTTATGGGCACATTTTTGGAACGATTTGCTTAAAAAATGTTGAATTGAAAGGATAAGGTTGTCAAAATTCAATATTCTTGCTTCGGATTCGTTAAATTTGTACACACTTCTAACCATTCAATTATGTACACGATCCGTCAAAATAAAGTTTCCCGGCTAATCCAGAAAGAACTGGCAGCTATTTTTCAGCTCGAAAGCAGGGAGCATTTCAAGGGGAAAATGATTTCCGTCACGGTGGTAAGGGTCTCAAAAGACCTTGCTGTGGCAAAGGTTTATCTCAGCATCTTCCCTTCGGATACGAATGGGGAAATTCTTGCCCTCATCAAACAGTTGTCGCCCCAACTCCGGGGAATGCTGGGGCATAAAGTGGGAAAACAGCTTCGGATTATTCCCGAACTTGATTTTTTCATCGACGACAGCCTCGATTATATCGACAATATAACCCACATTCTTAACCATTAATCGCCCTTGTTATGCAGTACGATCCTATCAAAAGAAGCTTGGGAAGTGTTTTCAATCAGTCGATTTGCCTTCGAAGGTTATTTTACCGGTTGCTCGATTCGCTTTTGCTGCGTTCGTGGCACATTCGCCGGGAGCTCAAAAAATGGAAAGCTCCCGAAAATCCGGTAATTTTGGATGCCGGTTCGGGCTTCGGTCAATATTCATACCGGATGAGCCGCCTTTTTCCAAAGGCCCTGATCAAAGCAGTGGATGTAAAAGAGGAACAGATTTTCGATTGCAACCAGTTTTTCCTGAAAACGAAATTAAACCACCGGGTCATTTTTGAAAAAGCCGACCTGACCAAATACGTGGAAGAAGGGCAATTTGACCTGATCCTTTCGGTAGATGTAATGGAACACATTGAGGACGATGTGCAGGTGTTCAAAAACTTTCATGCGTCATTAGCCGATGGCGGAATGTTGCTGGTCTCAACCCCTTCTGATCAGGGCGGATCCGATTCCCATGATCATGAAGAAGAAAGCGCTTCGGGCTTCATCGATGAACACGTCCGCGACGGTTACAACATCGAAGAGATCAAAGAGAAGCTCAGGTCAGCCGGTTTCAGCAAGGTAGTAGCACGTTATCAGTATGGTACGACAGGAAACATTTCGTGGGTTCTCTCCATGAAGGTGCCAATCAAATTGCTGGGGGTAAGTAAACTATTTTTTGTTATTCTTCCTTTTTATTACCTGATTGCCTTTCCGGTATCGGCATTGCTGAACTGGATGGATGTAGCCCGGGAGCATAAAACAGGGACAGGTTTAATTGTAACAGCTCTCAAATAATTGAACTTTTCGTATTACATAGCCCGCCGTTACTTGTTTTCAAAAAAGTCGAAAAATGTAGTAAACATTATCTCGGGTGTTGCTCTGCTGGGTGTTGTGGTTGGAACGACAGCCTTGGTGGTCGTGTTGTCTATTTTTAACGGGTTCGATCTGATGATCAAATCTTTTTTCAGTGTTTTCGATCCCGAAATAAAAATCACCATAGCCGAAGGAAAGCAATTTGACCCGAATACAGCCGCTCTTCAGCAGTTGAAAAACGACCCGTCGGTTATCCATTTCTGCGAAGTCGTTGAGGAGATTGCCCATTTCCGGTTCGAAGACCGTCAACAAATTGCTTATATCAAAGGCGTTGATGAGGAATATTTGAAGATGAGCACCCTCGACACGCTAATGTACGACGGTAAACTGATGCTTAAAAAAGATGGGATTACCTATACGGTACTTGGTCGCGGACTGGCTTACAGTCTGGGGGCTTCGGCTAATTTTGTCAAGCCGGTCTATATTTCTGTCCCCAAAAAAGGTCGAAACAGCAATACCCTATTGAATCCATTCAACCAGTCGTATGTTTTTCTTTCGGGTATTTATGAAGTAGGGCAGCAAGAGGTGGACGATAAATACGCGCTGGTGCCTGTTGAGATGGCCCGCGAACTACTCGACATGAAGGGTACGGTAACTTCGATTGAACTGGCACTAAAACCGGGCACCGACCTGAAGAAATTTCAGAAAAATCTCCAAAAGTCATTGGGCAAACAATACATGGTACAAAACCGTTATCAGCAGCACGAGTCGTATTATAAAGTTGCAAAAAGCGAGCGGTTTTTTATCTTCCTGATATTAGCTTTTATCCTGATTATCGCATCGTTTAACCTGGTCAGTTCCATTGCCATGCTGATCCTTGACAAACGGAAAGACATCAATATTCTCATTAGTTTAGGCCTGACCCGGCGTAACCTGTCGCTGATCTTTTTCCACGAAGGCTGGCTTGTTTCCATTGTGGGTGGTATATCGGGTTTGGCATTGGGCATCCTGATCTGTTTGGGTCAGATGCATTATGGTTGGATCAAATTCCCGGGCAACTTTGCCGTTGAATATTATCCGGTAGATATCCGTGCCACTAGCCTGGTGATTATTGGTATTACCGTTTTGTTTATCGGGGCGCTGGCCTCGTGGTTACCGGTTAAGTTTCTGCCCGAAAAGTTCTTCCAGTTAAGAGATGATTAATCATCAATCTCTGCGGAAAGAGAGGCTGAAACCATCAGGCTATTTCTCGAGTAAAAACGAGAGATCATCTTCCTGCGAAAGTTCAATCGGTTGTTTCCCTTTTTTGAAGATCCGGGCTGTGCGGTTGCCAATCAGTTTCATCGTACCATCCTCCACTTTTAACATGCAACCCTCGCGTAGTCCCAGCACATAGACTTCGGGATTGACTTCGATAAACTCTTCGATGCGCTGCTCCCGGGTTTCGCCGGCATGGCCCTCGGGATTTGCATCGAGGTAATGAGGGTTGATCTGAAAGGGAATCAAATCCAGTGTGTCAAAACCCAGCGGATCGGCAACCGGCATATCGTTGGTGGTTCGAAGGGTGGGACAAGCCACATTCGATCCGGCGCTCCAGCCAATATAAGGAGTGCCGCTTAAAACCTTCTTCCTGATGGCAGGAAATAACTTGTTCTGATGCATCATGTGAACCAGTTGCCAGGTATTGCCCCCGCCAACAACAATTGCTTCAGCCTCTTCAATGGCCTTCACCGGATTGCTGAAATGATGAATACTTTTCACCGGGTGGCCGATCTCAGAGAACCGGTCGTTAACCTTCTTCTCATATTCATCGTACGAAAAAGTTACTGCCGCATACGGGATGAAAACACACTTCAGTGGCTGTTTACCCAGAAATTGCTTGATTTCTGTTTTGGGATATTCCAGGTAAGGCTGCCCGGCCATAGTTGAGTTGCTGATCAGAAGTAATCTCATATTTTTTTTACAAAGGTGCTTTTTTTACCGAAAAATAGAAAGTAGTTCCTTTGCTGCCACGACTGCCATCGGGATCACTTTCTACCCAAATTTTTCCATTGTTCAACGCCAGAAATTCCTGACATAAAATAAGTCCCAGCCCGGTACCGGTTTCGCCCGAAGTCCCCTGCCGCGAATGGAGTTTCTCAATTTTGAAGAGACTCTTGATTTCATCATCGGTCATTCCAATGCCAGAATCGATCACTTTAAAAATGACCTCCTCTTTCCCCTCTTCCACTTCAATTTGAACCTTTTCGCCCGGATAGGAAAATTTGATGGCATTGGTGGTCAAATTCCTTAATACGGTTTGAATGGTTTTCTTGTCGATATTTACGGTAAGCCCTGTTATTGGTGGAAAGAGCAAAATAATATTTTTATTTTCGGCAGTGGGTTTACAAATATCAACAACCCCCAAAATGAGATCGTCTACCGCAATGTTCATTTTCTGTATTTCAATCCGGTTGGTCTGTGTCCTTGCCCAGATGAGCAAGTCGTCTAAAAGTTCCAGGGTGTTTTCCGACGATTTTTTGAGCATGTGAAAATAGCTTAGCATTTTGTCACTGGAAACAACATTGTGGTGCATCAAAATCAGTTGTGCCAGCTGGTCAATGGCGGTAACCGGATTCCGGAGATCGTGACTGATGATGGAAAAGAATTTGTTCTTGGTGTCGTTTGCTGTTTCAAGTTCCCGATTTTGCTGTTCTATCTGCTCTTTTTGTTTTTGAATTTCGGAGGTGCGTTCTTTCACCTTGTTTTCGAGTTCAACTTTTGCCTTGTACAATTTTTTGTAATGAATTTTAATGTAAATAAAAACAAGGCAAATAATCAGAACAATTACTCCCAGCCGAAACAGGATCGTCTGCCAGAAAGCAGGGTGAACGACTATTTTTATCGCCGTGATCTGATCGGATAAAATTCCGTCGTTATTACTTGCTTTCACCTTAAAAATATACTCTCCCGGATATAAGTTGGTATATTGGACAACGTTTTCCGAGAATGGCGTTTCAACAAAATCTTTATCAAAGCCTTCCAGTTTGTATAAATACCGGTTTTTGCCCGATGGGTTAAATTCCATCGATGAGAAATTGAGGGATACAATTTTATCGTTGTTATAGAGGTCTATTTTGTCCGTAATATCAATCGCTTTGGAAATGTTTCGGCCATTTGGGTTATGGATTCTTTTTCCCATGATCCTCAGCTCAGTGATGTTCACTCTTGCTTTTGTTGAATCGATAATAATCTCAGAAGGGTTGAAAAAATTCACTCCTTCAACTCCTCCTACATAGATGATGTTATCGATAGTGTCGAAAAACAAGGCCGACTTGTTGAGCTGGTTGTTTAATAGCCCGTTACTTTTATCGAAATTGTAGCAAATGCCGTTTGAGGGGTTGATGCATGTAACGCCCGATATGGAAGCAATCCAGATTTTTCCTTCTTTATCGGGAATAATCGATTGTACGATGGTTCCAGAAATAGGGTATTTTTCGTTTAAGTTTTCAATCTTTTCGGCAATGGGGTCAAATTTATAAGTGCCTGCTCCATCGGTCGAAAGCCAAAAAGTGTGAGGGTTTTCAATGAAAATATCAATGATCCGTTCCTTGGGGAAACCGGGGAATTTTTCAGAGTTGCAGTAAATGGTTTGATGCCCGGTATGGATGTTGTATTTTATCAGGCCCATGCCAACATTTGCTACCCAAAGGATAGAATCCTGTAATTCAAGGTCGAAAATACTGTTTCTGAACTGGTCTTTTTCGTCGAAGTCGATGGAAGTATACCTTCCTGTTTTCCGGTCGACCTTTTTAATTCCGCCACCCCACGATCCACACCAGAGGAACTCTTTGTTTTCGGCCAGGCAAAAGATTGCTTTGCTCCAGTCGTCGAAACGGTTCTCCATGGGAGTAAATTTTTCGGTTAACGGATCAAGCAGGGTGATGAATTTCCCATCGGTTCCAATCCAGATTTTTCCATTATCACTTTTTTTCAGGGTCAGAATGGAATTACTTTCCATTCCTCTGTTTTTATTGGCTAAATAGGATTTATGTTCGCTGGTTTTCAGGTTGTAACGGATCAAACCCTCACCACGGGTACCGATCCACAGGTAACCGTAATCGTCCCTGAGGATGGAGTATGAATTGAAATCTTTGTTGCTGGATGTCACTGGGTCTTTCAGAGGAAGGGTTTTGAACATTTTTTTCTTCAGGGGCAGGATACTTAACCCATTATCGAGGGTACCAATCAGCAGGTTGTTCCGATCGTCCAGCAATAATTGGTTTAATGCATTAGAGCCCAAGCTGGTTGGAATGTTTTTGTCGCGGCTGTAATATTTTTTTTCTGAAGTGTTGGGATTGAATGAATAAAGTCCCCTTTCCCAGGTACTGACCCAGATTGTGCCATCGTTGTCAACAGTAACATCGGTTAGGTTATTGTTATCGAAAAATGCGGCATCTTTAAATTCTTTGATATGATCGTCGGTTTCGGTATTGAGCTTGTACAAGTTCCCGCTCCAGGAGGCAAACAATAAGGTTCCGTTTTTTAATTGGGAAATCCCCTTAATCGACCCTACATCTTTAAAATGATTGTGATAGCTTTTCAACCCATAATAGGTGGTAAAATCGGTTTGGGTATTAATTTTGAAAACTTCACCCTGGTTCATTCCAACCCAGATGTTTCCATCGGTGTCGCTGAAAATTTCATCAACATTTGAATTGATCTTCCGGGCAGGATCCATTTTATCCAGGTTGTATCTTTTGAACTGGCCGGTTTTTTTGTCATACCGGTTCACACAATTTCCAATCATTCCAATCCAGATATGACCGCTTTTGTCTTCAGTAATGACCGAGATATTTAACCCACTGATACTGTTAGGAGAGGAGGAGGGTGCAAAATGGATGAACCCATTGGTATTCCGGTCGTATTTATTCAACCCACCACCAATGGTTCCTACCCACAAATCATTTTGGGAATCAACAAACAGGGCTTTGATGAAGCTGCTGGAAATGGACGTTGAATCATTCGGGTCGTTCACATAGTTGATGGTTTGGTATCCATCGAGACGGTTTAACCCATAATTAGTACCCACCCAAATATACCCGTTCGAGTCGCGGGCAATGGCTTGTATTGTATTGTGTGTCAGTCGGCCATTGCCGGTATTCAGGCATATAAAGTTTTCTTCTTCGTCAATTCCCCAAAGAGGAAGTGTACATAGAAGCAATATCAAAAGATAGAAAATTCTCACCTTCTTCGTTTCCCCACTAGTTTCTGCTTTTAAATGTAGTAAAATTTTATTTTAAACCAGAGAAATTAATGCGGATCAATTTCAGAACGGATAATAATGCGTTGAGAACGAAAAAAACCCATACGGTGAAGCATGGGTTTTCTTTATTATGGAATAAAATTTCTTTAGAAAGTAAATGTTAAACCAATGGTAACAGGAGTCGTATCAGGCCCTTTCCCTTCTTCAAAGAGTTTGGTGTTGTAATAAGTAGCGTACACACCTACGTTTTCAAAACCAATCCGGGCCGTATAACCCCAGCGTAATGGTGCAATGTTGTGGTCGCCGTTGTCGCGTTTCTTTTCGTCTCCAATTTTGGTTTTGGTATGCTCGTGAAGCTTTACTCCGCCGATAACTCCACCGGCAATAAACATCCGGTCGTGATCCCACTGTCCGGGAATCTGAATTTCAAGAAGAAGGGGAGCTGTCAGGAAGGTCGTTGAAAGCTTGCTGACCCTGAAATCCCCTTCGGGAAGAGCAGCAGGTTGGATTACCCCATTGTCATCTTTTTCAATCGTGTAACGGTTTTTGAATTTGTAATCGTTAAAATTGAAGCCCAAACCAGTTACAAAACCGATGTACGATGAGAAACCAAAACTATACTCAAAGAGATTGAGGTTGACCTCGAACGATTTTTCGGGCGATGTAGTAAGAAATTCAGGTGTTCCTTCCGGATAAAGGGTCGTTGGATAAGTGGTATTCCATAATTGGTTCCCACCAAAATCGATACCAGCCCAGTGCCCGTCAAATTTTTTGTGATGGCGGTGGCGGTGGATGGTTTCAATCTGATCTTCGTTCGGCTCTTCCCAATTTTTGTTGTCTTTCCATTGACTCTGATAATCGTCCAGCTTGTCAACGTCGATCTGGGTTCTTCCATCTTTTGTTACAATCTCGATGGCGTGTTTCCCAACCCGGACATGAACCGTGTCTCTTTCGCTATTGAATTCTTCGTCCGAAAATTCTGCTTCCGGGGTCTCGTCTATTTCACCCTCTTCCGGAACTACATCAAAGGCAGAATCGACAGGTTCCGATATAACCTCTTCCCCAAATGGTTCGACCGGTTCAGGAGGTGCGGTAAGGGTGTCGTTTTGAGCAAACAGCGTTGCTGAAACGAAAATAAGGATAACTAGTAAAATTTGTGTTTTCATGGCAATATGATTTTGTATTTTTCTTTTCATGCACCTATGACGGGAAGCCTGTCAAAAAAGTTACTTGGAAACACAATTTTTCTCACTTTTGCAAAAAAACCGAATATTGAACATGACCCGGGATGAGATAATGCAAATGATGGAGTCGGTTTATTCGAAGTCCGACTATGATTTTTTGTTTAAGAAAGCAACCCATGAGCCCGACTTCTTTCACCAGATATGGGAAATTGTCCGTGAAAAGCCCGAAGAACAATCGTGGCGTTATCTGTGGATCCTGGATCATGCAACCGAAAAGAACCCGTCGAACCTGTTTCCAATCCTTAACCAGCTTTATGAAATAGTGTTGAAAACCAACAACGAAAGTGTGATTAGGCAAAGTATGAAGCTCATTTTGCGATGCCCGGTAAACGAAGATTATGCAGGTGAATTACTCGATCGTTGTGTACAGTGGATGAACGACCCAAAGGCAAAAATATCGAGCCAGTGCCTGGGGTTGGAATTCTTTTTCCAGTGTACCCGTCTTTATCCCGAAATGGCGCCCGAACTGCTTGCCCACATCGACGATATCATGGAGCGATCACCTTCGGCTGGGTATAAAGCCCGGATGAAACAAATTATGGCACAACTTCAATAGCTCTTTAAAAAGAAAAAGCCCTGATGAAACAGAGCTTTTGTCTTCAAAAAAAGAATTTTATCTTTTCAAAACGTTGTCGAAAGAGCTTTTTGTTTTAGACGAACCTATTATACCAGGGCATTCCGCCATTACCATTCAACGTTATGCCAATGTTGAATTAAGCATCCATAATCTCTTTTCGGTCGAGCCAATAAGATCACTCATCAGGGCAACAGTTCCTTCATCGTTGTTTTTAGCAGCTTCAGCAGTAATCTTCCGGTAGGTATCCAATAAGTATTCCTGATCGGCAGCTGCTTTTTTCAAACTTTCGAGTCCTCCTGGAACTTCGGAAACTACCGATACTTTCGATATTTTCAGATAGTCGGTATAGGTGTGCAACGGTTCACTCCCCAGCATCAAAACCCGCTCAGCAACTTCGTCAACTGTTTCGGCAGTTTCATTGTAAAATTCTTCGTAGAGCTTGTGTAATTGATATAACTGAACTCCTTTTACCAGCCAGTGCATGGTGCGAAGATTTTGATATACTACCTGCAAATCGGACAGAACCTGGTTCAATTGATTTACTACGTTGTTGTTTGATTCATTTGTTTTCATAATCGTTTATTTTTTTACTGTTATTATTTCTTTTTGATGAAACAAAGGTAATATTGACTAATTTTATCAAAGAAAATAAACCCATAAGCAAATAATTATAGGATGACACTACTGCAGTTAACTTATGTCCTTGAATTAAGCCGATATCAATCGTTCTCGGCTACAGCGCAGAAACTTAAGATTTCACAACCTGCATTAAGCCTTCAAGTGAGCAAGCTGGAAGTAGAATTAGGAATTGTTCTGTTTAAAAGGTCTCCTTTACAGATAACTTTAACCGTTGAAGGAGAGCTTTTTGTTGAGAAAGCCAGGGAACTCCTTCTGTTGGCAGAGAAGCTGAAGGATCTGCCTTTCGAAATAGAGCAAAAACCAGAAGGATCACTTCGTATTGGGGTTATTCCTACTTTAGCACCTTACTGGTTTCCCCTTTTTATTAATAAGTTTTCAGACAAATACCCCCGAATAAGTTTAACTGTCAAAGAATTAAAAACCGATGAAATCATTTCGGAACTCAAGAACGGGCAATTGGATGCAGGTTTTATTGCTACTCCGTTTTTGGCACCAGGGATGGTCTTCAGGCCATTATTTTATGAGAAATTTTACCTCTATGTTTCTGAAAGACATGAACTGTTCGATAAGGATGTAATTGATTTGATGAAAGTAGACCTGAAACAGATGTGGTATCTCGAAGAAGGTAACTGTTTTCAGAATCAGGTAAATTCTATTTGTCTTTATTCAAAAGAACCCACTGAATTACAGAATGTATTTTATCTCTCAAATTCCATTGAATCGCTTTGCCGGATGGTAGAGACAGGCGGAGGGATGACCTTTATTCCCGAATTGGCAACACTTTCGGTTAGCAGCGAACAGGAGGATCTGATTAAGAATATTGCAGGAATTCCACCCGTGAGGGAAATCAGCATGGTAACTACACGGATCAGCAAATCGGACCGTCTGCTCGAACTTTTTCTAGACATAGCAATGGAAGTCATCCCGGCTCGTATGAAAAACAATGGGGAGGGGAAGGTTCTTCCTACCGGTAAGTAAGGGGAAAAACTATTTTTTCTCCCAGATCTTTTCGTTAAAGGTATAAATCAGATAGAACTGCTGTTGATTGTCGAGATGGCCTCCTCCGTTTCCAAGATGCATTGACCAGATAAAGCGGCCTTTTACGTTTTTAAAGTTAATGGGCGTGAAATAGAAACTGGTCCGCAAGTAACTGGTTGTATTGTTAAAAAAGGGATCCCCGATATAAAATACGTGTTTATCGCCAAAATTGAAAAGCGCTTTTACTCCAAACCCTTTCTTTTCCAGCACAACTTCAGAATATGATGAAAGGTGGTTGGCATAGGTCATATCACTTCCCCGGTTTCGGTCTAAGGACGTAAGGATGCCGGTTTTAACCGTGGCAATATCCAACGGAACAACTCCTGACAGATTCACTCCTACCTGCAACAATGCTCCCATATAATCTTCGATATGGGTATCGGGGTCCCAAACAAGGGTTCCTGCCCGATGGTACATATACCAGTAGAAATTGGTCGTAAACCATTTCCAGTGAGTATCAATGGTCGATCCGGCCATAAACTGTTCCCGGGTCACCGAATCCTGTCGTCCAACCCAGTCGGCAAAAACATTCATTTTGAAGTGTTGACGGGTATAACCCACATAAAGCCCATCCAGGTTGGGTTTATAGTAATTGTAGGTATCGGCAACAATTGCCAGCGGCATATCCAAAACCTCGCGGCGGTTAAAGCTTCCCATACGGAATTGCCATGGACCTTTCATGGCTTCATAGTAGAGAATCAGATTGGGTTTTAAAGTTCCAAGCTTACCTCCAAATTCATAAAAATAGTCGATCCCGACTTTCATCCGGTTTACCGAATCAAGACGGGTGCCCAGCATAAAGGCCCCTCGCGCGCCAAGAATGGTTTGGGATAAATTGTATCCGCTGAAGTATTCGCGGTTATCGCCAATGCCGTTAAAACGAATGGTATAATCAACGCTCTGTGCTGTAAGCTGTAATGTCAGCAGCAAGGCAACGATAAATGTGATCAGTTTTTGCATACCCGATAAAAAGAGAGCCTTAAATTGTTTCAAACTATTTATCAAAAGTAGAAAACAAAATCAAATTATACGGAGAGAAGTAAAAAATCAATTTTCCTCGTTTACCGGAATGGAGAAAGCAAACAGTTGTGAATTGAATTCAATCATTTTTACTTTTCCCACATCGTTGGTCTGGTAAGTGAATTTATCGCCGGTAATCTTTTTCAATGTGTTGAGGGCAAATCGCTCAACGACACCTTTCTTCTCTGACTCCTTCATCTTTTTGGCAATAAATTGTTGGATCGTCAGGTATTTTGAATAATCTTTTTCGGAAGAAATCTTTACCGGAGAAATCTGGGCCAGATCGAAATTTTCGGTGATTACCCGATCGATGGTTATTTCAGTATCAAGGGGCTTCATCGGCTCAATTACTTCGGCAATCCGCTCTATTTCTGGTGTTGCTTCTGCTTTTTTAGTGACGGTGTTAAGTTTTGATCCGGCTTTTTTAACCTCAGGAACAACCGCTTTCACTTCTGGCTCTTTTTCAATCTTCATTGGCACAGAAGTTTTGTTCTCATTGGTTTGCGCGATTTGAATCTCCTGAGGTACAACAGTGTTTTTGTCACGAGGGAGCAGGAAAAACAATCCCAACACGATTACGGCAGCGATGGCATACCAGTATTTCAGGACAATTGCCCGCTCTTTTTTCTTCAGCTTTTCTTTATGGTCATAAACGATAAACGGATCGGGTTCAGAAATGGTAGCATGGAATAGCTCAAAAATCTTTTGACCTTCCTCGTTTTCTTTCAGGTATTCCGTAAACTGTAGCCGTTCTTTTTCGGTGATATCCTCTTCGATCGCCCTGATGCAGGTCTCTTCAAATATTTCCGGAAGATCGAGATCCTCTTTCCTCAGATGATAAAAATCGGGAGTTGCCTCGTTCGTTTCTTCAATCCGGATCTGTTCAAGGCCTTTCAGTTCTTCTTTCAGTTCGGGGTTTTCGTTCAGAAAATCGAGCAAAGCATCCACCTCGTCGAGGGAAAGGTTTCCGTCGAGGTAGTCGATAAAACAGATTTCGTAATTGTCCCTGTCGATTTTCATAAATCAATCACCCTTTCAATTTGTCCGATGTAATTTTTTAAAAACACCCTGGCCCGATAGATGTACACCTTCACCTGCGATTCGTTCAGCCCGGTAATATCGCCAATCTCCTCGTACGAATAACCTTCGTAGTCGCGGAGAAGGATTACCGAACGCTGGATTTCGCTAAGCCGTTTCAACCCTTCGTCGAGCACCTCCTTGAGATCGGTATATTGGTTTCGGTCGGCAATAACCGGCATTTCAGCCACATCGGTCACCACCTGACGTTTATCCTTGCGAATTGAATCAATCATGGTATTGTGAGCAATGCTGAAAAGGTAGGATTTGCCTTTTGAAAACTGAATGTCGCGGCACCGCAACCACAGTTTTTCAAAACTGTCCTGCACCAAATCCGACGCATGTTCCCTCTCCCTGACATTCTTCAGGATGTAGCGGAACAGCCTGTCGGCGTACATTTCAACTATCTCGTTATACTCGCTGGTTGTCATCTATTTCATTCGAACAAACATAAGACGGAAGAGGCGAGGGAAAAGTTACAAAATAGTACAGAAAATATAAGTATAGTTGCATTGGAGATCGCAGTAAATACGAAAAAATAAAAATGTTCGATTTGTTTGTTCGGTCTTTATCTACTCCGATGATTCAATAAAAATATACGACAAAACCTTGAAAAAATCACCAAAAAATTCATAACTTTCTGATTATAAAACATTATAGTATGTATAAAACACCTGCCTTTCTTGTCTTCTTCCTATGCTGGATCCGTTTTTGCAATGCACAGGAGGTAATTTCAGCAACAGGTAGGTCGGTTGAAAATGCCGGCTATCAGTTAAGCTGGACCGTTGGTGAACCCATGGTCGAAACTTTCTCGTCCGAAAATTCTGCTCTAACCCAAGGCTTTCATCAGAGCAAGCTTGCAGTTACCGCCATCGATCAACTTTCAATCGGTGATTTGGAACTGAAAGTATACCCCAACCCATTCTCCGAAGAACTTTCCATTGAAACCCTAAGAAACGGGCTGGAAATGGAAATCAATCTTGTGCTTTATGATATTACCGGAAAAATGTTGTACCAAAAGAAAATCATGAATCCATTGGAAAATATTCTAATGAAACAATTCCCTTCCGGAAATTATATGATCCGATTTTATTCCAACGGAATGTTACCTCTTCAAACATTCAAAATCGTAAAAACCGAATAAAAATTTATACCATTTGAAAACATTAAAAATAGTGGCGATGAAAAAAATTAGTATATCAATATTCGTATTAATGCTCTGCATTACAGCATTCTCACAGGTTCCACAAGCATTCAAATATCAGGCAGTAGCTCGTGATGCTTCCGGCAATATCCTTGCGGATAAACCTGTTACTTTTCGTATAAGTATTGTACCAGGGAGTGCGACCGGAAGTCCGGTCTTTATCGAAACCCATACCAAAACCACCAATGGGTTTGGATTGGTTGATTTAGAAATTGGCACAGGAACCAAAGTACTTGGTTCATTTTCATCTATCGAATGGTCTGCTAATATCTACTTTTTCAAAGTTGAATTTGACCCTGCTGGTGGAACATCATTTATATTGATGGGGACCAGTCAACTCTTGAGCGTTCCTTATGCTCAACATGCCTTAACGGTTGAAAATGACAAAGTCGATGATGCCGACAGCGATCCCTCCAATGAAATTCAAACGCTTGAACTTATTGGTTCTGATTTAACTTTGTCAAAAGGCGGAGGAACGGTTACTCTCCCTCTTTCCGATTTGGGTGATAACTGGGGAACTCAATCGGCTCAAACCGATGCGACCCTTGAAGGGAACGGAACATCAACTGCGCCACTGAAAATTGCATCACAAAGCGCTTTAGCCGGGCAAACGTTGAAATGGAACGGTACGACCTGGTTGCCCGGTGATGATTTAACCGGAACAACGATCTGGACTCCTTCTGGTGCGAACATCTACTTCAACACCGGGAAAGTTGGAATTGGAAAAGATCCGGCTGCTGATTTAAAACGGTTTCAGGTATTGACTACAGATGAAATTGCAATTTCCGCAACAAATAACAGCACATTGTATCCCTCATTCCGGGCCGAAAACCTGGGAGTTGGGCTGGCTGCTTCTTTCTATAATGCCGGGGGAACTGTAGCTGCCTTTTACAATAACCTGAAAATCCAGGATGGAACACAGGGCTTGGGGAAAGTACTTACTTCGGATGCTGCAGGAGTAACATCATGGCAAACCCCGTCAACGGGACCATGGACACAAAACCATTCCTATGTTTATTGTACAGGAAGTAATGTTGGAATTGGAACTGTCTCTCCAGTTGCACTACTTCATGTTGATGGTGCGGGCAATGCAAACGGTGGAAGTGTTCTGTTTAAAGGTGAATTGAGCCTGGATGCGCCGGCAAACCCACCAGTAACCGGAGCAGGTACCCGTATGATGTGGTATCCTCCGATGGGAGTATTCCGGGCTGGTACCATTACAGGTACCCAGTGGGATAAGAGTAACCTGGGATATTATTCTGCAGCTTTTGGTTCTGACTGTACTGCATCGGGCGATTACTCCTTTTCCGCAAACAATGTTTGTTCTGCAGTGGGGAATTATTCAATTGCCTTAGGATCCCATGCATCTGCTACAGGAATAGTATCATCGTCAATAGGATACTATACGGAAGCTACTGGTAACTATTCCTTTGCAGAAGGATATATGACCAACGCAACGGGAAGTTCATCGGCGGCTTTTAATAATTCAACCACAGCCTCAGGATCTTATTCATCTGCATTTGGATTCCAGACAACGGCCACAAATATGTATTCTTTCTCTCAAGGATATGCATCGGATGCTTCCGGGGCAGGAAGTTTTGCAACCGGATTAAATACTACTGCTGCAGGGATGTATTCATTTTCTAGCGGATCGAATAGCTCAGCAGCAGGTATGTATTCATTTACTGCAGGTTATTCAACAACCGCTCCATCGCTGTGTGAATTTGTAGTTGGAATGAACAATACCACCTATACAGGAAATGCCAGTTCTTTTATCGCAACAAACAGGATCTTTGTGGTGGGTAATGGTTCAAGCAGTTCGGACAGGAGCAATGCCCTGACTGTATTGAAGAACGGCAATGTTGGTATTGGTGTTGATGCACCGACCTATACGTTAGCAGTTTCGGGTACAGCAGCCAAAACGGGTGGCGGAAGCTGGACAAATTTATCTGACCGAAGATTAAAAGATATTCAGGGACAATATTCAAAAGGACTAACCGAGATTGTGGCATTGCAACCAGTGATGTTTACTTACAAAAAAGATAATCCACTGCAACTGGAATCAGATAAGCAACAGATCGGATTTGTGGCTCAGGATGTACAAACCATCTTCCCCGAAGCTGTCAGTGAAAACAGTAGCGGTTATCTCGATTTTAACATGCACCCGGTGAATGTGGCCTTGGTCAATGCGGTAAAAGAACTGAAGACAGAAAACGACAAGTTGAAAACAACATTGAATGAATTGCTTGAACGGATGGCAAATATGGAAGCACAACTGCAAACGTCAATGTTAAAATAAATTGAATTTGGAATTTGAGATTTTGATAAAATGAAAGAGGAAAGTTTTATTAAACTTTCCTCTTTTTGTGGTGCCTCCAAGAATCGAACTAGGGACACACGGATTTTCAGTCCGTTGCTCTACCAACTGAGCTAAGGCACCATCTTTTTGAAATGCGGTGCAAATATAGAACTTATTTTTTTTCTTCCAAATTCCCTGTTAGAAATTGATCCGGTATAACATCATTGGATACAACCCCTGCTGATAGGAATATTTCAGCGTCTTTGTGGCATCGTCGTAATATTTTGAATAGACGTTCTTGTGGTTGGTGGCATTGGTCACGTCGAAGGCCCATTCCTGGGTGATCCTCTTTCCATTAAGCTTGAACGAAATTCTTCCGTCGAGCTTAAAATAATCCTTTTCCCGTTCAAGATAGTCCTTCGAATGGTCGTATTCCTCTTCTCCTTCGGCAATCGACTTTTGCAGGTCGATGTACAGGTTTCTTTTCCCGCCCGACCACAAGGCACGCAGGTTAATGTCAATGGCCATTTTTTTGTTGATTGGAATCTGGTAACCACCAAGGGCATTCACCACGTAATTGGTATTAAACTCCGTGTTTCTCCATTTTTTGTCGCTGCCCTGGTACTTCGAATCGAACAGTGAAGTGGTAACCATGAAATAGTAGTTGTCGGAGAGATATTTTTCAAGGGTGATTTCTGCCCCATAATTCCGGCCAATCCCATCGTTTATAAGGTTTGCTATTCTTGACTGGTGAAACGTATTTCCTTCGTTTACCATCGAGAAATAACCGCGCTCTTTTGATACCGGAATATTGGTGAGATATTGGTAGTAAGTTTCAATCTTCAGTTTTAGGTTTTTGCTGACCATTTGATCGTAACTGGCCACAAAATGTTGTGCGGTAGTGAATTTCAGCTCCTGGTTGGAATCGGTTATCATTTGATGGGTCAGCGTGTCGTACTCTTCGGTAAAGTAGATGTACAGGGGCTGAAGTTGAGAGTGCATCCCATAAGCAAGGCTGAACTTCGAGGTTTCATTAATCTGATACGAAAGGTTGAGCCGTGGGTCAAACGACTGGGTTGAATTGAAAAAGAAATGCTGATAATGCAATCCTCCGTAAAGGGTCATTTTAGGACCAAATTTGTGCTGGATCTCGGCAAAGGCCTGTAACAGGTTGAGTCCGTTTTCATCGGTGTTCAGCATTTTTATGTATTGATTGGCTGGAAGATCCCATTCGCTGCCGGTTACACTGTCGACGTAGTTGATGGCAAACGATTCAAACGACGCACCAGCTTTAAGGGTGTTTTTGGCATTGATTTTCCGGGTATATTTGGTCGAGGCGGTCAACCTGATTTCCTGGTTTTTTTCTCCGTAATACCGGAACGAACGATGATCGTCGTACACGGTGTCAATTTGTGTGTTACAGCCCTGAAGCGATGTCGAAAACGAAGTGAAGATATTGGATTTGCTGTCGGGGAAAAAGCGATGCGAAAGCCCGACTACACCCATCTCTGATCCGTTTCTGGTCCGCAAACCTCTTACCACACTGTACGATGAGGCCTCTTCTGATCCGTCATCGTTAAATTCGATTGAGCTGTTTCCCCCAACGGCAAAAAGGGAAAAGGTTCCGGCTTTTTGGGTTGGGAAATTGAATTTCATCGATAAATCCTGATAGTTGGGAACCCCGCCGCCAAAGTCGAATAGTTTGCCCATCAGTCCGGGAATGGAGTAACGATAGTTAATTAGATAGGAGGAACCAGACTTTTTGGAGATCGGACCTTCTGCACCCAGTTCAAGACCGCTAAATCCTGCCTGGAGCATAAACTCATGTTTTTTGTTGTTGCCGTTCCTCATTTTCAGGTCAAAAACCCCCGAAAGGGCATTGCCATATTCAGCAGGAAATGCACCCGTAAAGAAGTCAGAGTTGCTGAGCTGGTTGTTGTTCAACATGCTGACAGGTCCTCCGGTGGTACCCAGCGCCCCAAAATGGTTGGGGTTTGGAATGTTTACCCCGTCGAGTTTCCAGAGAAGTCCCAGCGAAGAGTTCCCCCTGATCACTATATCGTTGCGGCTGTCATTGGCCGTGATCACTCCCGCAAAGTTGGACGCCATTCGGGAAGGATCGCCCCAGCTACCAGCATATTTTTCGGTTTCTTTGACAGAAAAAGAGCGGGCACTGAGAACGGCCATCTCGTTTAAGGTCTCACCTTTCCCGTGAGCCGTAACAACAATCTCTTCAATGCCTTCAACTTTCTCGGTCAGTTCAACGTCAACGACCTTCTCTTTCCCCGATTCCAGTTCGAGGTTTTTCACTACAAACGGCTCATAACCCAAAAAGCTTACCGTCATTTCGTAACGGCCAATGGGAACATTTTTCAGTTCGAATTCGCCGTTTCCATTTGTGGTCGTTCCCAACGGATCACCGCCGTTTTTCAGGGTTACGTTTGCACCGGGCAATGTGACCTTCGAAGCCTGGTCGATTACCACACCGCGGAGGGTTTGTTTAAATTGCCCGAACGATGGCATCACCAGGGGCAAGAGAAGTACAAGAATAAGAAGTTTCTTCATGGCTATTTATTTTATATGATCTAAAGACAACAGAAAAGTTTCAGGGTCCAAAAGTCGGATCAAAAAAACAGGCAAAAAATTTTTTCAGGACGAACTGTTGAGTTACCGGGTTCGAATTGATTGAAATAACCGATAGATTGTTAGTGCAAGCAGTTCTTATATTTTCTTGAGAAATGGAATTGACGAATAAAGAAAACTTTCATAACTTTTGAATATCAAAAAAGATTAACTCATAAGTATATCTATGAAAAATTTTGATAATTTCAGATACCACAAAAATGCGATCCCGCAAGACAAGACAGAAAAAGAAGATTTCTTTAAAAAACTTGAAAGTGATTTCTTTGAAGAAGTTTCAAATTCTGAAGCTTCATCAAAATTCCTGGAGAAATTTTGGTGTTCCGGAGGAAGCACTTTTCTAAAAAGCTATGCTCAGAAAAAAGTGGAATTGATAAAAGATTATGAATACTACCAATCCCTCTTTTATCAGAATGAAAAGGATGAACTAGACTATCAGAAAAGAGCAGAACTTTGCCTGGATGCTATTTTGCAAAAAAAACTTTTTAACCTGCAACTTCAATGGCGTGCTGGAAAAATTGTGCTCCCCGATGTTGAATCATGTTTTGATTTCGATTATTGGGGTAAATATATCCGTTCTTGTTCGTTTATTCCCGAAATTACCAGGAATGAAATACAGTTGATGAAAGAATTCCTCTTGAAGATTGACGATCCGGATGATTTTTGTCCCGAGAATATGTATGATTGGCAAAATTATGACTATTTGCTGGAAAAAAACGAAAATGATAGCTGGAAAAATATACCCGAATGGTATAGCTTTTATGATAATCGGATGGGTTCTTCCATGCTATTGTTATTACCTGACATTCGAGGAACTAAAGAAGATTTATACAGAAAACTGGTAAACAGAGAGCATCAGAAAGAGAATCCCAGACAGGAAATACCCAAGCCTCTGACAGACCAACGGCCGTTCATTAAAATATTTGGGCATGATATGATCGATTATGCCCGTGTGGTTGAATCCGATCCCTATATTCTTGAACTTTTTCGTTATTATGAGTTTGAGATAAAAGAACGGGACGAGAAACCCGACTACTGGGATTTGGAAACGGCGCTCCGGACACTTTTATCGGCCGATCGTCCCATCCATTTTGACCCAATGAAGAACTGGGATGAAGCAATCTTTTCAGCTGAATTTAACTATCAAAATATCAAAACAGTTGAAGCTCTCGATTTTGTTTACAATAAGTACCAGATGTACCGCGATCTTGGTCTCTCTCAGGTTGATCTGGACCATTCATTCAACCAGAAACCGATGTACGATAAAATTCGCCAGGAAGTAAGAGAGAATATACAGAAAGGGAAATGGCTGAATGGTGAAATCGATTAGGCGACCATGTAGTGACTTTCCCGAAATATCTCAACAGGATTTTGGCCTGTTTTGATCCAACAGGTTAAAACCCACTCTTACAAAATAGATGAAGATCAAAGCAAAACGATCAGGAAATATTACCGTGTAATTTCAAAACCAAGCTTTGACAGGTCGTCCCAATAGCCCGGATAGGATTTGGTAACTACCATGGGATCGTTGATTTTGATACAACCATTGACGAGTGCAACCGGGGCAAAAGCCAAAGCCATTCGGTGGTCGTGATAGGTATCAATTTCTACGGTGCTGTTGAATTTGGTTTCGTCAAGTTCGCCGTCCCAGGCAAGCTCGCCATGCTGTGGTTCGTACAAATTGGCTCCTATCTTTCCTAATTCGGTAATCAGGGCATTGATACGGTCGGTCTCTTTAATTTTCAGTGTTTCAAGCCCGCTAAAATGGAAAGGTACTTTTTTACAAACACACATCACGGCAAAAGTTTGGGCAATGTCGGGGTTCTCGGTAAAATTCTGGATGTATTTGGAAGGAAGGCTGATTTCTCTCTTTGTCAAACGTACCGCATTCCCCTGCTGCTCCGAATGGATTCCAAACGTTTCGAACCACTTGGCCTGGGCACAGTCGCCCTGAAGGCTTTCAAGTTCCAGCCCGTTGAGTAACAGGTTGGCTTCATCGGCCAGCACAGCCAGTTGGTACCAATACGAAGCGCCGCTCCAGTCGGCTTCTACCGAAAAGGGGATTGCCTGATAGGTTTGTTCCGGAATGGTGATTTTATTACCCTCCCATTTGTACTTGATTCCGAACTTTGCCATCAATTTTAAGGTGAGATCGATATACGAAGCTGAAGTGATTTTATTGGTCAGTGTTAATGTCAACCCATTTTCGATGGTTGGGGCAATCATCAACAAGGCTGAAATATACTGGCTGCTCACACTGCCGTCGAGCTCCAGTTTTCCACCCTTGAGGTTCGATCCCCAGATTCGTAACGGCGGATAACCCTCGTTGTTCATGTATTCGATTCTTGCCCCAAGCTGGTTTAGCGCATCCACTAAAATTTTGATTGGGCGTTGCTGCATCCGCTCGCTGCCGGTTATTTCCCATTTACCTACAATCTTTGAAAGAAATGCCGTCAAAAAACGCATGGCTGTTCCGGCATGTCCGATGTCGAAATGATCGGTATTTGAATTCAGTACCTGCACCATTACCCGGCTATCATCGCTGTCGGATAAATTTTCAACAGGAAAGGGACTATATGCCAGTGCATTGATAATAAGTACGCGGTTACTGATGCTTTTCGATGTTGGAAGCGTAATGGCACCTTCCATTTTTTTTTCAGATGACGTTAAGATGTATTGCATTACTTCAATGGAGTTACGGGTTCATTCAGAAGTTTTTCAATTATTCTTTTTCAAATTAATTGTTTCACTTTTTCCAAAACAACCGATGCTGTTTCGTTATTTATTTTTCCAAATATTCGAATAAACATCTTCGGCAGGATCGTTTAAAAAATCAAATGCAGGATTTTTAGATATTGCGTCCATCCACATTTTTTCCTCTTCCTGCTCATAGTAATCATCATCGAGAAGGATCAACACCCGAACATTTTTTTCAGATTTATTCAAGTTATAATTCAACTTCAAATGCCCAGTCTTATCCGTTTTTGATTTGATTTCGATTGCTCTCATTTTGATCTCTATTTTTAGCAAAGTTAATTAAACTAGATCAGTAAATAAAAATCATGAGATTATTCAACATTGAAGTTCCGAAGAATTCAGTTTTCTAAAAAATTCCAGACCTTCCAGAATCAGCTCTCTCTCGCAGTCGACATTAATCTCAACTTTCCCGATTTCAGGGACCAATGTAAAGTTGATCCGTCCGGCTTCGTTCTTTTTGTCTTTGGTCATTTTCAGGTAAAGGGTTTCAAAATCGGATGGAGAAATCGTAAACGCACCGTAAGTGTCAACAATCCACTTCGAAATCCGTTCGGTCTCTTCCATAGGAAAACCCGCTTTCTTTGACGAAAGAAACAGCTCGACAACCATGCCGTAGGCCACGGCATAACCATGAAGGATCGGGCGGTTCTGGTGAAGGGCTAAACTTTCGAATGCATGTCCAACGGTATGCCCCAGATTCAGCGCCTTGCGGATATTTTTCTCGGTAGGATCTTTTACCACAAAATACTCTTTCACCGCAACCGAACGGCCAATCATTTCGTTCAGCAACTCATAGTCAATGTTGTCGAGATCGAAAGCCAGGCATTCGTCCCAGTGCGGTTTGCTGTGGATCAGCCCGTGCTTCAACATTTCGGCATAACCCGAAAGGAGGTTTGCCCGGTCGAGGCTTTTCAGAAAACGGGAAACAATAATCACCGTTCGTGGCTGATTGAAAACCCCGATTTCGTTTTTCAACCCGTTGAAGTTGATACCGGTTTTGCCACCCACCGAAGCATCAACCTGCGAAAGCAAGGTGGTGGGAATGTTCACAAAATGCAGTCCCCGCTTGAAACACGAAGCTGCAAACCCGCAGAGATCACTCAGCATCCCCCCGCCCAGGTTAATGAGCAACGATTTACGGTCGGCATTGTTCTCTTCCAAAAAGTTCCAGACTTTCACCACCGATTCCAAGCTTTTGTTCTCCTCACCACTCCTGATCTCTAACACCGGAATGGATGCAAAAACCGGATATTGCTGCAACTGTGGCAGGCAAAACTCCCGGGTATTTTCATCAACCACCAGATAAACTTTGCCTTCGGGATAAGCAGCAACAATGGAACCTAGCTCTTTTTCAAGCTCATTGGTAACCCGGATATCATTTTCAAACGCTGGAATATTCATTTTTACCTCCGATTTAATCCCCAAAATTAGAATATTTTGTTATTTTGTTGAAAATTATAATAGTATGGAGAGCTCAGAAAATATTAATTTCATCTTTCAGTTTAACAACAAAAGCCGTTCGGCCAATTTCTTCGTCCTGTACATCGTAAGCGGGGCAATCTTTCTGGCAGCAATATGTATTTTCATTTTTTTGAACATGAACCTGCCACTGATTACATCGGTACTGCTTGCTATTGCCTATTTTGTTATTTTTCATCAAACTAAGCCTTCCTATTTTGAACTTTTGGTAACCGAAACCGAACTTCAGATCAACTTTTACTCGGTAGCCACCGCATTGAAAAATTATCAGACTGTACTGATCCAACTGAACCAGTTAAAAAGCTTCGAAATAAAGAAAAAAATGCTGGGTCTCAAAAAGGAGCTGATACTAACCGTTGACTCCAAATTCGGATTGGCCGACTACCCGCCCATCAGTGTTTCAATATTGAAGAAAGGGGAACTGGCTCAGCTCTATGTGGTTCTTTCAAAAATAATAAACCTTAAATAAACAAACCCGCATGCTCACTTCCGGTCTTACCTACAAAATTGCGCTTTCGCTGTTTCCCCGTGTGGGAGCGGTCAATTCGCGCCGTCTGGTGGCCTATTTGGGAACCTTGAATGCGGTTTTTGAAGCTTCGCCAAAGATGTTGAAAGAGATTCCCGGCATTGGCGAAGGGTTGATCAAAACCATTGTTGAAAACCGTGAAGAGGTGTTGAAACGAGCTGAAAAAGAGTGTGATTTTATCAGGAAGTACAATCTGAAAACATTTTTCTACCTCGACAAAGAATATCCGCGAAGGCTTGCCCAGTGCGACGATGCACCGGTTATTCTTTTTCAGAAAGGAGAAGTCGACCTAAACTACCCAAAAGTAATCAGCATTGTGGGAACCCGCAGTGCAACCGATTATGGACGGCAAAAAGTAGAAGAATTGATCTCGGGACTGGCCGAGGCAAACATCCAGGTGCTCATTGTCAGCGGTCTGGCGTTTGGCATTGACGCTACAGCCCACAAAACAGCGCTGAAACACCAGTTGCCCACACTGGGCGTGGTAGGACACGGACTCGATAAAATGTACCCGTCGGCCCATACCAACCTTGCCCGCGAAATGGTTCTGGAGGGAGGCGGGGTTATTTCCGATTTTCCGTCGGAAACCAAAATCGATCCAGGCAATTTTCCCCGACGGAACCGTATCATTGCCGGTTTGTCCGATTGCACCATTGTGGTTGAATCGGGTGAAAAAGGGGGAGCGCTGGTCACCGCCGACATTGCCAATTCGTACAACCGCGATGTATTTGCTTTCCCCGGTCGGACTAATGATATTTATTCAAAAGGGTGCAACGACCTGATCAAAAAGAACAAAGCAGCGCTGATTGAATCAGCTTCCGACCTGATTGAGTTCATGGGATGGGAAACCAACAGCCTGCCTCGCCAGCAGGTTTTGCTGATCGACCTGAACGACGAAGAACGAAAGATTATTGAATTGCTGAAGTCGGATGAAATTATCACCACCGACATTGCCTCGCAGGAACTCGGCATGAATGTACAAACCATCAACGCGATGATGCTGAACCTTGAATTTAAAGGAGTTCTGAAATCGTTGCCTGGGAACCGGTTCAAACTTGTTTGAAGAATAGATTTTTTAGTAAAAACACGAAGACACAAAGTCACGAAGAAAAGTACAATGAAATTGATGAATCTTTCGTAAATTTTCATCCGATATGAGTGCGATGAAACAACTACCCGAAATATACTTTCAAACCCGCGAGGAGTGGCGTGAATGGCTGGCCGAAAACCACGATCAATCGGAGGGTGTGTGGCTGGTTTTCTATAACAAAAATTCAGGAATGCCAACCCTGAATTACGACGATGCCGTGGAAGAAGCCCTCTGTTTTGGCTGGATCGATGGAATCATCAGAAACGTGGACGACAAAAAGTACCTTCGGAAGTTAACACCTCGTACCAACCTGCTGAACTGGTCGGCAACCAACCGAAAAAGAGTTGAAAAAATGATTGAAGAGGGGCTGATGACGGAAGTTGGGCTACTGAAAATCGGAAACTATTCGAAAACCGGAAATCTGGTATGGCCTGAAGAGGTAGAAAAGCCATCTCTCCTGCTATCGTTTTCACCGGAATTATTGGAACGTTTGAAACAAAACCAGCTGGCGTATAATAATTTCTGCAACCTTTCTCCAAGTCATCAGAAAAGGTATGCCCTTTGGGTTATGAATGCCAAACAGGAAGAAACCCGTAAAAAAAGGCTCGAAGAGGCCATTTTACTTTTGGAAAAGAATCATAAAAACCTTTTAAAATAACTTTACGATGAAACGGATACTTTCAATTCTGGCCTTTATTCTGATTTTTCAGTCGGTGAATGCCCAACTCAAAGCTCCCGGCGTAAAATGGGACGACACTTATTCTTTCGACAAATGCAACATGCTGCAGGTAGAATTCTATGCCAAAAACAATGAGCTGATGCGAACCATTGACTATAAATTGTACTACCAGTCGAATGGTGAAAACTTCAGCATTGTTTCGACCAACCCGAAAGGGAAAGACCGTTCGGAAACCCTGATTGACAAGAAAAACCAGGTTGCCATTCAAACCTACAAATCCGGCGATACGTATGTAATGAGCAATGCCGGCGGTTACAAAATGCCCGCCGAAGCCGATTTGAAGAAACTCGATCTGGTTGCAACCAATGAAACCAAACAGATCTGTGGATACACCTGCAAAAAATACACCTACACCTATAAAAAGATTTTTGGTGAGTGCTGGATTACTGACGAGGTAAAAATCTCGAACGATTACGGAATTTTCCGCGCTGCAAAAATGGCGGCCCTGCACAATACCCTCTCGGTTGGTGGTTTTGTAATGGAAATGACAACAGAAGATGCCAAGGGTGGAAAAACCCTGATGAAAACCATTTCTTTAAAAAACAACGAAAGTTATACGGCTGACTTCAAAAAAGTAGAAATGACTACAGCCATTAATAAAGTAAACTATTTTACTTTTTAAAATTATAACCTATTGATCAAAGAGATTGGAGCATAGCAGAAAGCTTGGTATACACCTGCCCGGCAAGTTCTTCGGCTCCCTGATCATTCATAGCTTTCATGGCTTCGAGCGGGTTTATAGTAAAAACTTCCACTGAGTTTTCACTTATTTGTTGCAAACAAACATTGCACGGGAGCATTACCCCTATTTTGTCGTTTTTCGATAGTACAGAATGGGCAAAATGAGGGTTACAGGCGCCCAGTATTTTGTAGGGTTTGAAATCGACATTAAGCTTTGCTTTAAAAGTAGCTTGTACATCTATTTCTGTAATTACACCAAAACCCTGCTCTTTCAGTTTATCGATCACCCGGCTTTCAGCATCAGCAAAGTTTGTATTTCCCAATGTTTTTGAAAGATATATTTCCATAATTAACATTTTTAAGTTCTAAAATTTCCTGAAACAAAATTGCTGAAAAACTTCCTAAAAGTGTGTGATGAAGGTCACTCAAGAGAAGGGTATAACCAAATTCGGTTGTCCCATAAATAAAAACATCGGTTTTTAGGTGTTATCTGCTTGTTAAAAATGCCCGCTGATTTTTAACAAGCGTTATTGTTTACTATTTTAGCGGCAAATCAAGTATTTAATAGCTATGAAGACAACTCTTAAACTTTTTATGGTACTTTTTTTATTCTCGTTGGGAGTACAAGCTCAAAACAGTACGGCATGGCGTGGTGGTACAAATGGAATTTATCCCGATAAAGGATTAATGAAAACGTGGCCACAATCAGGCCCTGAAATTTTATGGACTTTCCAGGGGCTTGGGCTTGGCCATTCATCGCCGGTATTTGCCATGGGAAAAATCTTTGTTTCAACAACGATTGAATCAACCGGGTATATTTTCATTCTGTCGATGGATGGTAAAGAAATCAAGCGCTATGCTTATGGTGAAGAGTTTATTGAAAGCTGGCCCGGAACCCGTTCTACCCCGGTAATCGACGGCGACTGGTTATATGTATACAGCGGCTATGGAGTAATTTATGCATTCGATGCCATGAATGGAACCCTCCGATGGAAAAGAGATATGCTAAAAGAAGCTGATGGCAAAAACATTACCTGGGGTGTTACCGAAACACTGGTGACCGATGGTGATTTGATTTTCTGCTCTCCCGGTGGATCCCAAAATAATGTGGTCGCCTTAAACCGGCTTACCGGAAAAACCGTTTGGAGTTCTCCCGGGCTTGGCGAAGTTTCGGCCTATTGCACCCCGTTGCTGCTTGACCTGAAGAACCGCAAATTGCTTGTCACCATGATGGCAAGCCACATTTTGGGTATCGATGCTTCAAACGGCAAACTTCTCTGGAGCTGGGAACAACCCAACCAATGGAGTGTTCATGCCAATACTCCGGTTTATGCCGATGGAATGCTTTATTGTACCAGCGGATATGGCAAAGGTACCGTCGCGCTAAACTTATCGGCCGATGGCAGTACCATTTCCAAAGCTTGGTTCAATGAAAAATTAGACAGCAGGATGGGCGGGGTAGTTTATCTGAACGGGTTCTTGTATGGCTCGGGCGATAAAAAATCCGAATGGCAATGCCTCGATGCAAAAACAGGTATTTCTAAATGGGAATCAAAAGAAGTTGGGAAGGGAGATATTATCTCAGCCGACGGACTCTTATTCCTTTATAGTGAAAAAGGGGAACTTGCCATTGCCGAAGCCAATGCAACCGCATTTAAATTATTGGGTTTTGTCAAGGTAGATAAAGGAACAGCCCAGCACTGGGCACATCCGGTGATCAACAACGGCATTTTGTATGTCCGTCACGGGGATGCTTTAATCGCTTATAAAATAAAATAGAACAGTTAACCAGATTGTCCCGGGGTTCCTCTTCGGGATGATTTTTTATAGGATTCATGAAAAAATTTGTCGCGATTTTTTTTCTTCTCTTTTCTGTCGGTGCGTGGTGCCAGATTCCACAATTCAGGGGACCCAACCGCGACGGAAATTATCCCGACAAGGGGCTTTTAAAACAGTGGCCTGAAAATGGTCCCCAATTGCTGCTCGAAATCAACGGCATTGGCGGAGGTTGGTCGTCGGCAGTAGTCTATAACAACAACATTTATATTACAGGAATGACCGATTCGACCGATTGCCTTTCCTGTATTGACTTCACCGGAACGATCCGATGGAAAACCCCTTATGCCAGTTCCTGGAACCAGTCGTTTCCCGATACCCGGTCTACACCAACCTTGCTGAACGGAAAGGCTTATGTGAGTTCCGGACGGGGAGTGGTTGCTTGCATCGATGCGGATACCGGTAAAATGATCTGGTCAATCAATGTATTTGGCCAAAACGAAGGGATAACAGGAAATTGGGGCGTAGCCGAATCAATACTTATTGTCGGCGGGAAAGCAATTTTTACCACTGGCGGGAACAAAACCACGATGGTGGCCCTTGATGCCGAAACAGGGAAAGAGGTATGGAAAACCAAAAGCCTCAACGATAACCTGGCTTATGTTTCGCCGATTTTGATTGAGCGAAACGGGAGGAAACAGATTATCGGGCTTGGGGCCAAATTTTTGTTTGGGGTAAATCCCGACAACGGGAACATCGACTGGAGCTACGACTACTGCCACATCGATGATGCTGAATGGGGCGAAGACGGTGCAGTAATCAACTGTACTTCTCCCATTTATCATGATGGTTTTTTGTATGTAACCAGCGGATATAACCACACCGGGGCTAAATTCAAACTGAAAGAGGACCTTTCGGGTGTTGAATTTCTTTGGAAAGATGAACTGCTCGACAACCATCATGGTGGCGTGGTTTTAATCGACGGATACATTTATGGATCGAACTGGGTAAACAACGGTAAGGGCGACTGGTGCTGCATCAGCTTCGACACCGGAGAAAAGAAATACGAAGAAACCTTCAAAAACAAAGGCAGCATTGTAGCTGCCGACGGAATGTTGTACATTTATACTGAACAGCCCGGTTTTGTGGGATTGGTAAAACCCAACCCCGAAAAGTTTGAGTTGGTGAGCAGTTTTCAAATTACTAAAGGAACAGGTCCCTGCTGGGCGCATCCCAGTATTTACGACGGAAAACTTTTTATCAGGCATGGTGATGTGCTGATGGTGTACGACATCAAAAACAACCCCTAAATCTCCTAAAGGGGACTTAAAGCCCCAACGGGGCGAACGAATCAGCATAGGGCAACGCCCTATGAAAAGAGGACAAAAAAGACGAGAAGCCCCAACGGGGCGAAAGCTATAAATTAAATGAGCGACAATAACAAACATGCAGAATCTAAAAGCCCCCTTCAGGGGGTTGGGGGTAAGCCCCCCCCTTTAGGGGGCTGGGGGGTTCTTTTGCTTTTTATTGGTCTCCTCATTTTCTACCTTTTCTTTAATCCCACCCGTTCGTTTCAATCCAGCAATCCCGGCATGGACAACCGTGGGAAAGGGGTTGCCTCATCGATGGTGATCAAGATTGGAGAATTCTTCGAAAAAAAGGCCGATAAGGAGAGCGACCTGAAAGAAAACTGGCCTCGTTTCCGGGGTGCCGATTACGACAATATTTATAAAACCCCTCGCAAACTGGCTTCCTCGCTGCAAGGCAAAGCCGGAGAAATTCTCTGGTCAAAAAAACTGGGTGAAGGCCACGCCGGGGCAGCCATCTACGAAGGAAAGGTGTATGTGCTCGATTATAACGAAGAAGAAC
>DAOQAB010000022.1:40194-43219 GCA_035353695.1 Prolixibacteraceae bacterium | reverse complement strand
AGCGAGCTCTGAACTTGCAATTTGCTCTAAAACCCGCATGATGTATACACTGTGTTAGCGGCTGCCTTTTTTATTTTTTGTCTTTAATCATTTTAAGTAATCGCGCAATGTTTCCATCACCCATTTCTGTCAATCCTAAGTTATAGATTGAATTAATCTTATTCAATGTTTCTCCATCATCTTTATTAAAATCCAATAAACTACTTTCATCCGAAATAAAGCAGTCATAATAATTTAAATCTAAAATTTTTTCAAAGAAGTCTAATGCTATTTCTTCCAATTCATCAATTTGTGATGTGTCTGCATAACTCAAAGGAACTTTCACTCCTGGTCTTGGTGCAATATTATATTCCAAATAGGCATTAAAGTTGGTCTTTAAATGTTCAAATGCTTCTTGCTTTGTATCTCCTAGGCCGGTCATAGTCCACCAATTGATTATTTGAACAACCCAAGGTTTTAATTCTCCGACATTATATTCGCCGGGTGATTCTGCTTGTTTTTTATATCTCAATGGATAATCACTAATCCCCCAAGTCTTTTTATTGTATGAAAGAAGTCTTTTCCATAATGCGTTTAATTCATTCATTGTCGCTTTGTTAATATATTGGTCAATCTGTCACGCTATCTTTTTTTAAGGTTGCCGCTAACGTTTGTCTAAATTCAGTTATTGAATATACTTTTGCTTTGTCGTACCAAAAGGTGAATATAGCCATCCCCAATAGCGGAAATCTATTCAGGTTTTTCTGGTGAATTTATTGCGTTTCATTCTCAATATTTTAGGTCTTCGAAAAGTAAGTTTTATTCTTTAATAAACAAAATTTTGAAGATGAAAAGTTTGGAGTTTAGTTTTTTCTCTCAATTCACCGTGTTTTTGCGTATTCCAATAAACGGTCATCTAAATCAGGTGTATACGAAAGAACGTAAGCCAAAAACAGGAAATCGAACCGGCCCTGTTCCGAAATCAGTAGAAACTACCAATAAGGAAGCATAAAACAGGAATAGGGTGGTTCTAAAAGAAAAAAACAGGAATTTATAAATCCGGTAAAAGGCAAAGCAGGAATAAACCGTCAATTTGTTGCGGCTTTATCAACGGAGTTAAAATCGTGTCAGGTTATTTTAGGAAAAGTTACAGGATTTTTCTTTCACCAGTCATGACTGGTGGCGAAGAAGTCATGACTGGTGGGAAAAAAGTCATGACCCGTGGCATAAAAGTCATGACTGGTGGCGGAAAAGTCATGACTGTTCAAGTTTGGCGTTATCGGTTAAGGAGATGAAACAGCGGTGTATCGGTCTGCTGTTTAACCCGTCTGCGGTTGCCGGCAGGGATGGGTCAGGGGAGCAGACCGAGAAAAATAAGATACATTTCAACCTGCTCCATGTTGGCGAGGTTTAACTTGTTGCGGCCATTGGTCATGTTGTTATTGACAGTGCAATATTTCCGCAACAACTGTTCGGCAATCTCTTCCCGCTTCATCCCCCGCGATTGGAGCCGCATAATGTTTAGAAACTGCGGGCCTACACAGATGGCCGATGGATCTTTTTTGTAAAATAGTTTCTGTTTGTAGTCGGGATAGTGCCGAAGTATGCGCAGGGGAGGGGTGTAGCCGGTGTGACTGGCAATAAGGAAAAACCATGAACGGACAATCCATCGCGACCCATCGTCGGAGGTGGATATGGGCTGGGTATGGTTCAACAGCCGGTAATATTGGTTATTCCCGTCTTTGATGCAGCAATCGATGGTCAGCAGGTACTTTTTTCGCGCCAGTGGCGGCAGTTTCAACAGAAAATCGATTGTTTTTTCCTTTGTATCGGCCACAAAGCGGGCATCGTGCGGTTCCATTAACCGGTAGAAGAATTTAATCGAAAAAAGGTCTGCATCTACCCGATCAAAAAGATGACCGAGTTCGGAATTTAGATGCGAGTGGTAGAAGAGGAATTTTTCGCTGTTTGCATCAATCACAGCCGAATCGCTCGGATAGTAGCCCGGTAACCACTCTTCGTCCGGAGGGTACGTGGCCATCTCCTCATCGAGCAGATCGCATATCACTTCTCCGCGGTTTATTCGCTTATTGTCGGGATGCTTGTTTTGAAAAGAATCGGAATTATTCATAATAATTGGTGATTTTTAATTATTTATCGTTTAAAGTTAGTGCTTTAAATTTGTAAATGCAACAGGCATATTTTGCCCTGGTAATTATGTATAACTAATCCGTAGTAAGTATGAGTGATCGTGCTCGAATTCCAAGGACGATTGATGCATTTAATCCATACATCAATCTTTGTGTAACCTATCTTTCTGAGGGGACACCACAAACCAATGAGGTCCGCCTCGGAATATCTGTGCCGGAAATGACTCAGCTGAACCAGTTCCTTACCAAATGGAACAGTGTTTATCCCAGTTATTCCGATAAGAAGAACAGCCGTACGACGGCTGTCACGGAGGAGTTAAACCTCCTTATCCGCGACTTTTGTGATTATGACCATCAACAGCACCTGCTTGACCGTATTGCGGCTTCGCCCAACGCGACCGTTGCCGATTTAGAGACCTTCAACATTAAGAAGGGTTTGCTTGAAAAAGGTACCCACACCAGGCCTAATACTCCCATTGAGGAGCTGGTAGTGCCATCCATTCAGTTGATTGGTGGTGGGATGCTGGCATTTAAATGTCGTTGTGCTTCCGGCGAGGGGGCATCGATTATTGAAGGGGCCAATTGTGTGCAATTCCGTTTCAAAACGGGCACCGTACCGCCTGTATCGGTCGAAGATGAAACACTGAAAAGTGATTTGTCGACCAAAGCCAATTTTACGCTGAATGCCGGAGGGGAGAATAGCGGGAAATACC
Organism: Prolixibacteraceae bacterium; assembly: GCA_035353695.1. Taxonomy (GTDB): domain Bacteria; phylum Bacteroidota; class Bacteroidia; order Bacteroidales; family Prolixibacteraceae; genus CAYMTR01. The sequence goes on along the minus strand of DAOQAB010000022.1, from coordinate 40,377 downwards.
TCTATATCTATTTCCGCTGGTATAACACGCGCTATCCGGCGCTGGCAGGACCCTGGAGTGTGCTTTATGTCTCGCTGATCCCGTAACAGGGAGAATCAATAAAACCCGGCAGCATACCAACCCTCTGCCGGGTTTTATTTTTTTATTGAAGGGATTTTGATAATGGGATTTTTCTCGGTGGAT
>DAOQAB010000022.1:22524-40094 GCA_035353695.1 Prolixibacteraceae bacterium | reverse complement strand
CGGGTTTTATTTTTTTATTGAAGGGATTTTGATAATGGGATTTTTCTCGGTGGATCTCTGTGTTTTCTCGGTGTTCTCTGTGTTGCCATTTCCTCTTTCCGTCCGAAAGAAGATTGGTTCATTGGCAGGCATTAGAACGCGGACGGGTGTGGCGGTGCGATCATCACCCCGGGTTCCGTTGCACTCCACCCGGGGCTACCCATATTTTACCCCGATGGGGTAATTGGGCCGGATGGGTGTCTAAAAGTAAAAAAGCCAGGTGTAGAGTCTTTTAAGAACCTCACCTAGCATCTGTTTTTTGCTTTTTATCTTTCTCTGTGGATCTCTGTGTTTTCTCTGTGTTTCTCTGTGTTGCCATTTCCCCTTTCCGTCCGAAGGGAGAGTAATTCATTAATGAGCATTAGAACGCGGACGGGTTTTTTCGATTGGTTTGTTGCTACCATAATGGCACCGCTACGCGGCTGTGTGTTGGAATTTTTTACTTTTAGCTATACACATTTTTCTCCGCTGGAGTAACGGGGCCGGATGGGTGTCTAAAAATAAAAAAGCCAGGTGGATAGTCTTTTAAGGACCTCACACCTGGCATCTGTTTTTTGTTTTTTATCTTTCTCTGTGTTTTCTCTGTGTTTCTCTGTGTTGCCATTTTCCCTTTTTGGGGGATTACACAAATTGATCTCCTTTTGCGATTTTCACATCGTTCACAAACTGCCGGATCTGTTGTTCGTTTTCTTTTTCACAAATCAGAAGGGCGTTGTCGGCTTCGACCACAATATACCCATCGAGCCCGTGAATGACCACCAGTTTATCGTCTGCCATGTTGATGATGCAGTTTTTCGTGTCGTACAAGGCAATGTTTTTCCCTTTTACGGCATTCCCCATTTCATCTTTGGGCGAATTATCCCAGAGAGAACCCCAGGTACCCAGGTCACTCCAGCCAAAATCGGCACAAAGCACATACACATTCTTCGCTTTCTCCATAATCCCATAGTCGACCGAAATGTTGGGGCACTCGGAATAGGCTTTGTTCAGGAATGCTCCTTCGTTGGGAGTATAATAGTATTTGTTCCCTTTGGCAAAAAGCTCGTTTATTTCGGGCAGATATCGTTCAAACGCAGAAAGAATCGATTTCAACGACCAGATAAAGATCCCCGAATTCCAGAAAAACTCGCCGCTGTCGACAAATACTTTGGCCATTTTCAGGTCGGGCTTTTCGGTGAAGGTTTTTACTTTGTTCAGGTTTTTGATTTCACCAAAGCGGATGTTCTCGCTGATCTGAATATAGCCATAACCTGTTTCCGGACGGTTGGGTGTGATGCCCAGGGTAAGCAGGGCGTCGTTTTCTTCAATAAACCGGATGCCGTTTTGCAATTGGCTGATGAACTCCTCTTCTTTGGTGATGAGATGGTCCGAAGGGGCAATCAGGATGTTGGCATGGCTGTTTTTGCATTTGATTTTATGACAGGCATAGGCAATGCAGGGAGCGGTGTTCCGCCTGATTGGTTCGGCCAATATTTGTTCTTCCTGTAATAAAGGCAATTGCTCGAGAGTGATTGCCTTGTAATCGAGGTTGGTTACGACGATAAAGTTTTCGGCAGGACAAATTTTGTTTAATCTTCTGAACGTTTGTTGGATGAGGGTTTCACCAGTTCCCAGAATGTCAATAAACTGTTTTGGGCGGGAAGATTTGCTCAGTGGCCAAAAGCGGCTGCCAATTCCGCCGGCCATGATGACACAATAAAGATCACTCATTTTTTATTTGTTTTGATAATTTTCGAAGATAGGACTTTAAATTTTATTCTCAAACCAAATTGGCCAACTCTTGTTTTTTCAAAGATAGGGTCAGGTTTTTGGCCTGACCCCTGGTAGATGTTAAGAATAAAAACAGGTTGTTTAAAAACTATTTTGGTTGCATTCGAATGATGGGGATCATCATCTCTTCGAGCGAGATCCCACCATGCTGAAACGTATTTTTATAGTAGTTCGCGTAGTAGTTAAAGTTGTTGGGATAGGCGAAGAAGTCCTGGTTCATAGCAAAAATGAACGAGGTGCTAACGTTGAGAGCCGGCAGACGGGCTTCACCGGGCTTTCTGATTTCAAACACTTCGCGCGGGTTGTAATTGAGGTTCCGTCCCAGTTTATAACGCAGGTTGGTGTTTGTATTCTTTTCGCCGATCACTTTAATCGGGTTATTCACTTTAATAGTTCCGTGATCGGTGGTGAGGAACAGTTCAAATTGGTTTTTTCGCAGTTCTTCCAACAGATCGGTTAGCCCGGAATGTTTGAACCAGCTAATGGTTAATGAGCGGTAGGCCGCTTCGTCGCTGGCCAGCTCTTTGATCATATCCATTTCGGTGCGGGCATGGGAAATCATATCGACAAAATTCAATACGACAACGGCCAGGTCCGATTGCAGAATTTGGTTGATGTTGTCGGTACTTTTTCGGCCAGGCCGGGCATTGGTGATTTTTTCGAAATAGAGCTTTTCTTTTCTCCCGTTTCGCAGCAGTTGTTTCCGTAGCAACTCTTCCTCGAAGTTGTTCTTTCCTCCATCTTCGTTGTCATCGTCGTCCCAGAGTTCGGGATAGATTTTTTTGATATCTGCCGGCATCAGTCCGGAGAAGATGCTGTTTCGGGCATACATGGTTGCGGTGGGGAGGATGCTGAAAAACATCTCGTCTTTCGCAATGGTAAAATATTCGCTGAAAATGGGGCTTAATGCCCGCCATTGGTCGTACCGCAGGTTGTCGATCAGAAGGACAAATACTTTCTTTCCTTCGTCGAGAGCGGGGAATATTCTTTTCCGGAACAAATCGGGTGACATCATCGGGTGCTGGCTGTTCTCCGATTCGAGCCATTTCAGATAATTCTTTTTGATGAAGCGGGCGAACGAAACATTGGCTTCGGATTTCTGCATTTGAAGCACTTCGTCCATCGCTTTGTCGTACGAACTGCTGAGTTCCATTTCCCAGAATACCAGTTTGCGGTACACCTCTTCCCAATCGTTGAAGGTGAACGAATCGTTGATTTGCATTCCCAGTTTCGAAAACGCCATTTGGTAGGCCGAAGTGGTCTGCCGGGTCACCAGTTCTTTCTGATCGACATTTTTCTTGATCGAAAGAAGGATTTGGTTCGGGTTGACCGGTTTGATGAGGTAATCGGCCATTTTTGAGCCAATGGCTTCATCCATGATGGTCTCTTCTTCGTTCTTGGTGATCATGATGACCGGAACGAGGTGGTTGATCTCTTTGATTTTGCTAAGGGTTTCCAGACCACTGTAGCCGGGCATGTTTTCGTCGAGGAAAATAATGTCGAACGATTGTTCCCTGACCATATCGATCGCATCCGATCCATTGGTCGAAGTAAGCACTTCATACCCTTTGTTTTCAAGGAAAATGATATGTGGTTTTAACAGATCGATCTCATCGTCGACCCAAAGAATTTTTGTTTTTTTTGTTTGCATGGTTATCTCGCTATTCGAAACATCAATCGGTTTTATCTGTTCAACGGAACACTATTATAACAAAGGTAACGGATCATTTATTGTCCCAAAGAACCGTTGTTTACATCTTTTAACGTTCAGGGAACAGCTTTGTCTTTTTTTCTGCCTTGCTGCCAGTTATTTGCAATCGTGATTTTTTAATTCAGATTTATCATTTTCGGTTTTTGGCGGGAATTTTGAGTTAATGAACTCGGAATCACAAATCCTTGATTAATAGGATTCGGATTGGAAATCTGAACCAGTAGGGTTACAAATCTTGCCATTTGCATTTTCCTGCTATTACTTATACAAAATTTAAACCGAGCTTTTTTAGTTCTTAATCAATTTATAAATATCAGGTAGACGATGTTTGAAATAGTCAGGAATATTTTCAGTCATTAGAACTATTTCTCCTTTCTCAATCTGCAACAGGTTTGTATAAATGTCATTTTGTCTTGAATTGTCCACAAACAGAATGTTGTCAAAGAATTGAAAATTTTGATTTATGTTTTTGTATCCAGCTTTCCATTTTAAGGCAATTGTTTTATTATCAACAAAATGTCCTTTAAATTCAGTGCGAACCTGTACTCTGTGCTGTGCGATTTCTTGATTGTCTAAGCAGAAAAATATTAAGTTTATTTGGTATCCATTATCTCTAAATCTTTGAGGCCAATAAAGAGGATGAGAATCAAAATTCGTTTCGTAACAGAAATCTGTTTTGTTTTGAAATGCTTTTTCTATTGATAACTCAAAATCTTCTGTTGTTTGATTTTTTGCGAACTGTTCCCTTAATTCACTATCGGGTAAACTATTGTAAATTTCCAGAAACACTCTGTCATAGTCAAAAGAAGTTAATCCTTCGGGAAGAAACGATGTTGCGAAAGCCGATTTCCCAGCGCCATTACATCCTGCTATTATGGTTAAATCAGGCATTAGCTTTTAACGCACTTATCAATTCAGGGCTTAATTTTCCCTCTTTTTTTCTAATCTGAAAAAGTTCCTCCCTCGGAATTATTTGACTGTTAAGAATATTCCGAGCTTTACTCTTTTGCTGAGCAACTTTAATTCCGGTTATCAAATTTTCTTTACACATAGCACAAAATTAAAAAAAATCTCAGTTCAAATGAATAGTTTATTCAATTGGAAATGCCTAAATCTACATTGCTGCCAACACTATAAATGACAAAGGTAAATGTTCTAATTTGAGAATTCCTCTGTCCTTTTTCCCTGATTGCTTAATAGTTTTTCTCGTAGAATTTCTGATATTCAGCAATATCCTTACTCTCCTTCACGGTCTGGAGGTTTTCGTTGCTGATAAGGTACGATTTGTAATTCAGGTTACGGAGCGACATGGAGACCCGCTGGTCGGCCTGTGCATCTTTGTAAAAGGCCGCTGCGGCTTCTTTGTTCTTAAAGCCTTTGATGATCACCAACACCCGGAAATCGTCGAGTGGCTCGTTAACCATTTCGATGCCGGCAGCCCGGTATTTCATGGCAATAAGACGGTTCAGATAGGTATTTAACAGGTTCTGGTTCGGACTTTTGGCCGGTAGCATATAAATGAGGTTGTGACCCGATTCCGGGTTAAAAGGAAACTTCTCTTTTTCCTGTGGTGCAACGGCTTCCTGCTGATTAATGTTACCTGAAGAGACGGCAGATTCCGGTGCAGCTGTCTTTTCCGGAACCGGAGCAACTTCTGTAGCTTTCTTTGCGGCAACCGTATCGGCAGAAACGGTTACTGCTTTTGTGACGCTGGTGGTATCTTTTGCCGGAACTGGAACAACCGCTGCATTGGCTGAAGCTTCTTTTGGTGCTGCCTGTGGCTGTTCTACTGGTTTTGCGGGTTGTTCTTTTGGTGCTTCCGCTGGTGTTGTTATCGTTTTCTGCTCCGTGGCAGGAGTTTCTGTTGTTTTACTTTCTTCGGTTTTGGTTGCCGGTGTGTTTTCTGCCTTGACCGGGGCAGGAGGAGTGCGCCGGATGAAATAGGTTTGATAGAATTTACCCCATTCTTCCATGTTTTCGGTCTCGACCAGTTTTTTCAGGTTCTGGTCACTCATGGTGTAAATGTCGTATTTCAACGATCCCAGCGAGTTGAAAAGATCTTTGACGCTGGCAATGGCCTTTGAATACTGATAGGCTTCATAGGCATTGGAAAACGATGAGATGGTCAGCAAGGTTGCTTCTTTCATCCTTCCCGGAATAACCCGGAGCCTTAGGTTTTTGTAATTGGCCGTGTTGTATTTAATCAGGTCGCGCATCAGGTAGCCGGTTCCTGCATTCTTCTGGTTTACAACAATGGTTACACCGTGGGGCTTGCTGTAATCGGGATCGAAGAGTTGTTCCTTTTTGACCGGAATGTAATCCTTGTCGTTTGTTTCAACAACTACATATTTCCCCTGTTCTTTCAATTCGGTAGTCGAATCGGCCTTGATTTTGGCCATCAGCTCTTCCGGTGTTTCCAGCTCTTTGTCGGAGAATTTACCGGTGGTCAGTTTGCTGTAGTTCTTCACGAAATAAGCAAGATATTCGTCGTACGACTGGTCGCTAAGCATCTGCCGGTAGTTGTTGTTCGAAACAATGAAGTTGATATAGGGTTTCCCGGCCAGTGTTTTAAATACATCGGGTTTCCGGATGATGGAGAGGAAATAGATCATTGCACTCTCTTTGTTGTCAAAATTCCGGACGATGATCAACTTGTTGGCAGAATTGAGATTTTCGGTTTCAATTTCAAAATCGAGTGAAGGATAATGATCGATGTTATAATTGGCAATATCGTATTTTAACCGGTTGATGTCGATTTGGTTGTCGTTTGGATAGGCGATAATGAAATAGTGGAGCAACTCGTTGTTGGTATCCCATTTACTGGAAACCGCAGCCGTATCCGAAGTGAGGTTTTGAGGCAGGAGCTCGTTGTTTTTAATAATATCGCTCAGATAACCCTTGGTTACCAGCTGTTCGTAGTTGGAGAATTTGTCCTCTTTAATGAGGGCGACAATCTTTTCGGCAACCGGAGTTGGCTCTGCTTTGGGGTATTTTTTGATGTAAGCCTGAAGGGAATCGGCAAGCCGGTTGCCCGACAGGTCTTTGTTTGCGGCAATGGTCTGAATAAACTGTACTTTGGGCGATAAGGCGCTGTCGGGCGACATTTGCTGCACTTTCTGAATGGTGGCCCAGGTATTGTTCCAGTCGTTTTTCCTGAAACTGGCATAGGCAAGTGCATAGAGTTTGTTCATGCTATCCTTTCGGGCAGCTTCTTCCACAAAGAAGTTCGGATTGACCAGATATTTGGCATAGTTCGAATTGGGGTATTTTTGAAGGATTAAATTCCGGTAATAATTCGAGCTGTCGGGTTTTCCCAGCGATTTGTATAAATCCCACAGGTTAAAATAGCTGGAGAGTTCATAAATGTTTTCGGGATATCTTTTATCCAAGCTGGTAAAACAACCCACAGAGTTTTCGAAATCGTTGAAATCGGTTTTCAGGATCGAACCGCCATTGAACAACGCATCCCTGATCTTCAGGTGTGATACTTTCATCAACGAATCGTCCGATGGAATATCCTGCAGGTAATATTCGGCTTGCAGCGGATCGTCCACGCGGGTGGTGTCGACTTTAAGTTCTTCTGCCAGTTCTGTTTCCGGCCCTTCTGATTCAGAGGAACCACTTACCGATTTGTTCAACCGGCGCCAGTCGTCTTCATTTTTCCTTTCACCCCACAGCTTGAGGAACTCTTTTTTTCCGTACGAAACGGTTGACGTGTTATAAAAATAGAAGCTGGAACTGCTGCTGTTCAGTCTCATCCGGTTTGAATTGACACTGTAATAAGCTGCGCTCATATCCGATTCGGATTCATTGCCCATTTCGGCTTCCTGTTTCTTTTTCTCGGTGGCGATCCAGCCGGCAATCAGGTTATCGAGCTGGGCTTTATCCATTTTTGCCAAACGTTGAAGGCTATCCTGGGTTTGTACGGTTTTCAGGTTCTCGACCAGTTTACTCAGCGTAGTATATTTCTTCGAGATGGATTCGTAATTGGGGTACTTTTCGTCGAGGCTGACCATGGCGGTGTCGTAGTAACATCCGGCAGGAATGTATTTTTTCTGATCGAAATAAATCTCCCCAAGGGTCAGGCTGCTAAGCGCTTTCTGATGGATGTTGGTTTTTGAAACAGCAACCGATTTTTGGTATAGCTTGATGGCATCGTCCATTTTCCCTTCGTTGAAGGAGATGTTCCCCAATGCATAATAGATTTGGTCCAGATAGGGTTCGTTCCATTTCTTCTTGCTCATTCGGTTCAACTCTTTCCGCAGCGTTGAAACGTTGCCGCTACCGGAGAGAACTTCGGCACTTTTAATCTGGGCATTGAAAAGAAGGGAATATTCCGGACGCCGGCGGATTACCTGGTGATAGGCCTCCAGTGCCTGCTCTTTTTTCCCGGTTTCCTGATACAATTGTCCAAGAATGAACGAGTATCTTGATTTCCGTTTGTTCCCGTTGATTTTTTTTATCCCAATGTCGAGGTAATGGATGGCGTCGTCGAACTGCTGTTGTTTCAGGTGTAAATCGGCGGTGACGATGGCCAATTCGCCTTCCCGGTTTTTAGGGAAGGTTTTATCGCTTTCAAGCATCTGGATAACCTCCTGTGCTTCGGTATAGCGTTCCGATTCACCCAGTGTGCGGACATACCAGAGGTAGCCATCGTATTTGACCGGATCGTTTTTGTATTTTCGGATAATCGTCTGAAAATTACTGTTGGCCATGATGTACTCCTTTTTGTAGAGGTACGCCCGTCCCATCATCAGATAAGCATCATCGACCCACTTGTTGTAATCGGGTTTGGGTTCTTCAATTTTACGGCTCCTTGAATTTTTCTTCTTTTTGGGTGGTTTGGTTATCGAGTGCAGTTTAATCAGCTTGGTCCCTTTTTCGATAGCGGTATTCATATCGGAGGTAACTATTTTCTCGGTTCCCGAAAGGCTCTCTTTGTAAACGGGCAAAACCTTGGTGTAATCTTCTTCCACCTGAGTTTCAATCTTCTTTAATCCGCTTTTCATCGCTTCTTTCCCGTTGAAGTAGACGTTGTAATGGGCCGTAAGGTTGTGATAATTGCGGTTTACAAACGTATTCTTTTGGGTCGAGCATCCTGCCAACACGATGGTAAGGAGAATTGCAGCAATATGATGGTATCCAAATTGTCTTTTCAAGGTAAAATTCTTATCTCGGAAACTATAACTCAAAATTCAAAAATATATTGTATTTTCTCGGGACGAAGCCACTCTAAAATTTTGCAATAATACGAAACTTTGAGTAGAAACGGGCACATTCGGCGAGGTTCTCTGCTTGAAAAAGGTTTTCCCGATGGGTTTTATTCGTTTTGTTGAATAAACGAAGACGAAGAAATTTTTTCCATCATTTTCGGCGAATGTTTCCGGTTTCTTTTTCGATGGAGCTGTTTGGTTCAGGGATAAACGCTATTTTTGAATCGATCATTCTATCGTTATGCCAGAAATCAATTTAGAGAAGTGTATCCGGTGCCTGAAATGTGTCAACGATTGCCCGTCGAAGGCCATTACGATTCAGACCGGAGAAATTGCAGCAACCTGCATCCATTGCGGGCATTGTGTTGCGATATGCCCCGAAAAGGCGGTTCGTCCCGATTTTGGTGAGATTCTTTCTCTTTCGCAACATCCCGTCACGGCGGAAGGTTTCCGGAATTTTTCGGCCGGGATCCGTTCGTGCCGTAGTTTTCAGCGAAAGGAGATTCCGGAACAGCTGTTGGCCGAACTGGTTGAAAATATGAAACAATATCCGTCGGCCAGCAATTCAAGGACTATTCAGATAACCCTTGTTCGGGGAGAAAAGGAGGTGAGCCGGCTGAATGATCAGACGGTCCGGGTTTTGAAAAAAGTGTTTGGCCTTGTTGGTTCACCTTTTGTCCGCGTATTCCTGAACCTTTTTGCACCATCGCTTGATGGGGAGAAGATGAAAAATTACCGGCAGAAGTTTAATGAGCTGGCCAGTTCCAGTGATTCAATGGTCTGTTATCATGCACCGGCCGTCATTCTTTTTCATGCAAAGGCGTCGCGAACCGAGATGAATGAAGCCGACGCCTATATCTGGGCAACCTATACTTCGCTTTATGCCAATGCCATGGGATTGGGAACCTGTTTTAATGGCTTTATTGTGAATGCCATGAGTTTCAATAAGAAAATGGGCGCAGCTTTTCATTTGCCTTCGGGGCATCAATTGTATGCCGCATTGCTGGTGGGATATCCTAACGTAACCTATTCAAACGAAGTTTCGAGGAAAAAGCCGGAAGCCCAGTCGGTTTCTTAACCGATTTGAACGAAGATGATTATTTTTGTGTAATTGTGAGCAACTAAAATGAATACAGAACATTTGTCCATCGATGTGTTGATTGCCGATTCCCAGTTTCTGACGGCACTGGCGCTGAAGCAACTTTTACTGGATCATCGGTCGTATTCGATTGTTGGCACGGCCGAAACAAAAAATGAGCTTACCCGCCTGCTGATGAACACGGGTGAAGTGCTGCTGGTTGTTGATCCCGTTTCTGTTGACTTTGATGGGTTGGATGATTTTAAACAGTTCATTCAGAAATACCCGCAGGTGAAGGTTTTAGTCTTTACGAATCCGCTAACAAAAGCCGATTTGATCGAATTGACCAAGGATGGTTTTAAGCATATTATTTACAAAACCATTGACAGGGATGATCTGTTTACAGCCCTTGAATACACGATGAAAGGGAAAAAATATTACTCTTCGGAACTGCTCGAACTGATGCTTGAGATGAACATGGGCCGGCAAACCATGGAAGAGTCGAAAGCATTGACCCCGTCGGAAACCGAAATCGTGAAGATGGTTGCGCAGGGTTTTACAACCAAAGAGATTGCTTTCCGGAAGAATATCAGCTTTCATACCGTTAATACCCACCGTAAAAATATCTTCCGGAAGCTGGAGGTGTCCAATGTTTCGGAACTAATCATGAAAGCCATCAAACTGGGCTGGATTGATACCATTGAATACTATATCTGATCCGTTTTCCTGACCGTTTCAACCTCCTTTTCTACCTGTTTTGAGGGATGGAAAATCACCTGTATGGGTTATTGTCCCAACTTTTCTTTTCCATGATTTTTGTCTGGAGAATTTTTAAATCGTATGAACTATGAATAAAATTAATTGTTGGGAATTCAAGAAATGCGGAAGACAACCGGGTGGACACAACGTTCGTGAACTGGGTATTTGCCCTGCTTCAACCGAAATAAGGGCCAATGGCATTCACGGAGGGAAAAATGGCGGACGTTGTTGCTGGGCGGTTCTGGCGACCAATTGCAGTGGCGGGAATGTGGCAGAGACCCGTTTTTCGCAGAAGCTGAACGAGTGTATCAATTGTACGTTTTATAAGAAAACGTTTAAAGAAGAGTGGGGGAAACCAACGTATCAGAGTCCGGCTCAGATTTGTGCAACACTCACCTTCGATCCTTCTATATAGAAACCGGGTACGCCGATCAAGAGGAAAACCGTCAATTGATGTTTTGTGGAGAACGGAGAAACAGGAAACTCAATATTTTATATTTTTGACCCGAAAAAAGCAAATTATCAAACGATTCTGGTTGATCGATGAGTAACGAAAAAGGAATATTTCAACGTACTGAATTACTTTTTGGGCAGAAGAAAATGAATGAAATAGCCCAAAAAAGAGTGATCCTTTTTGGTATTGGAGGGGTAGGGAGCTGGTGTGCCGAGAGTTTGGTCCGCTCGGGGATTCACCATCTGACCATTGTGGATTGTGACCGGGTGAATGTTACCAACATTAATCGACAATTGCTGGCAACAACCAAAACGGTGGGCGAACTGAAGGTGGATGTGATGAAGAGACGGTTGCTCGAAATAAATCCCAAGGCAGAAATCACGCCTATTCAGCGGGTTTATAATCCCCATAATCACGATTCGTTTGCGCTCGATACTTACGATTTCATCATTGATGCCATTGATAGTCTAAGCTGCAAGATTGATCTGATACGGACGGCAACCCGCACTCGTGCTGTTTTCTTTTCGTCGATGGGTGCTTCACTTAAAGTGGACCCGACCAAAATAGAAGTAGCCGAATTCTGGAAGGTGAAAGGATGCCCGCTGGGTTCTAAAATCCGGAAGCTGATCCGGAAGGGTGATTTGCCGGCCAAAAAGTTTTGGTGTGTTTACAGCGAAGAGTTGCTTGAAAACCGGGAAGAATACATTCCCGATGAGTCAGAAATTTCGGCTGAGGTTGAAAATGGTTCCTCGGGTTCTGAAAATTCAGAAGATTCATGGACTATACGCAAAGCGGTGGTGAATGGAACGGTTGCCCACATAACGGCTATTTTTGGGTTTACCCTAGCCGGGCTGGTAATTCAGCATATCTACAATGGGACAAAAGAAGTTGATGAAGGATGACTCATTTGTGAAAATAAAAGAAGCAATCCCGGTTACTGAGAACAGAAACCGGGATTGTTTTTAATCACACCAGGAAGTAACCTGCTATTTTCTCACTTTGAAGAATGAAACCAGATCGCCAAGAATTTCGGCCTGAGCAGAAAGTTCTTCAGCGCTGGAAGCCAGTTCTTCTGAAGCGGCAGCTCCTTGTTGGGATGCCTGGTTTAGTTGTTGCATTGCTTCGTTTACCTGAGTTATTCCAATGGCTTGCTGTTTGCTGGAGTGGGATATCTCGTTCACTAGATCGGTCGTCTTTTTAATTTCGGGCAGCAGTTGAGTCAGGCTTTGACTCGATAGCTCGCTTTTTTTCAGACTGTCGTTGGTGATTTTCGTAATTTCCTGTGCCGCCAATTTGCTGGTGTCGGCTAACCTGCGTACTTCATCGGCAACTACTGCAAAACCCAATCCGTGTTCTCCGGCACGGGCTGCTTCAACGGCCGCATTTAATGCCAGGATATTGGTTTGGAAAGCGATATCGCTGATAATTCCAATCTTGGTAGCAATCAATTTGTTCGATTCCATTGCATTCACCGCATCATGGATCACATTTTCAATGCTCTTTTGTGCCTCGTTTGAGATTTGTTCCGTCATTTTTGCATGATCCGCATTGTTCTCGATGGTAGAAGAGATCTCTTCCATGGTTGAAGAGACTTCTTCAACGGTAGAAGCTTGTTCGGAAGCGCTTTGTGAAAGTTCTTCGGAAGTGCTGCTCATCTGAATACTGGCCGAGGCAATACTGTTGGCCGAGAGCGTGATCCCTTCAACGGTTTCCCTCAGTTTTTCGGCCATTGAGTTCAATGATTGGGCCAATGCTCCAACTTCATCTTTTTGAATCAGATTGATTTGCGAACTTAAATCGCCTTTTGATAATTTTTCGGCAAACTCAACCCCTTTTTTCAAACCATTGGTGATTGTCCGGCTAAAGTAAATGTTGAAAATGATAAAAATAATGATCCCAATAGATGCCACAATAAGGTTGAGAACGAGCACTTTTCTTGTGATGGCGGTTACGTCGTTTTCGTATACCGATACCGCCAGATAAGCATTCATTTCATCATAGTATTCATCATACTGGATTTTCTTTTCTCCCTTGTAGGTATAGTTTATTTTTCCGGAGTTTGAGTTGTTGGCGATCATTTTCATGAAAAAGTTCTCATTGGAAACGTTCTTCCCTTCATCTTTTGGGTGAATTAGTAAGGTGCCATCTTTTGATACCAGAAAAGGATATCCTCGTCCGTAAATTTTCTTTTCATAAAAATGGCTTTTCAACTCGCCCATGTCTTTCTCCGGACGGCCAACAAAGAGCATTCCTTCAATTTTTCCGTTCACGACGATTGGTGAATAGGCCGTGAGGTACCAGTCGTTAACAACATAAGCCCTTCCGGAGAACTCTTTTCCAGCTAAAATGGCTTTTGCTACCGGAGATTCATTGGAAATAAATGTTCCGGTGGCTCTTTCTTCCTGTGTATTGGTAATGCTTGTGGAAATCCGTAGAAATCCTTCGGGTATTCGCTGGAAGATGGTTGCTGCAACCACGTTTTTGTTTACGATCTGGTCGACAAAATAGTTATTGAACTGAACTTTTTTTCCAGCCAGGTGCCAGGTCGGAACGTCGATTGATTGTTCTTCTTTTGTTTCCTGGTTGATTGCTTTAAAGGCTACTTTTTCGGATGGAGAAATGGTAAGCTCCCCATACTTGTTGAAATTGTCCTTAAAAAGATTTAACCCTAATTGAGTCAGCTCGTTGTTCTTTTGAATTTCCAGATGCAGGTAGTTGGAAAAGTCTTTTAGCTCGGCCATCATGTTCTTGTCCAGTTCCGAAAGAATCTCTTTCTTTTGGGTTTGGTAGTTGATGGTTGACATGGATATTACAATGTAACCAACCAATAAGCTTGTAATCAGGTTAATCTTTAACCCGATTTTTAAATTGTTAAGAAACTTCATTTTTTCTCCCCTTTTAATTTCACAAATCGCTGTGCAGAATTTGAAGTGACTTTTATGTTTTCAACATAAAATCCCCCTGTCACTATAAATTGCTTAACCACACGGGGCAAAGTAAAAGAATAACTACCAGAGCACAAAAAAAGAGAACCCGTCTGATCGGGTATATGACTGGTGGATGAAGTTTCGCGAGATGAAAAAGGCCGCAATGTGATTTTTGATTTTTTAATAGAGCCACAAAAACGACTCGGAGCGCTTTGTTTGCGTGGTGATTAACGGATCCTAAACAAAATTTATATTGAAAAAAAGATGTTTTTTCTTTTTTTCAGGTTTATGAAAAATAAAGTAATAGATTGTGGATGATTGAATTATTCTTTCAAATGTTCCATTTCTTCTTGCCATAAACCAGCCCTCTTTTCATAAATCGATGATGGCGTTTTTTTAGGAAGCGATTTTTGAAAGGTATTCAACTGCTTTCTGAGGATTGGGTGCATAAAAATCGGCGCCAATCTTTTGCCTGAATTCATCGGTTACGGGCGCACCTCCAATGAAAATGGTGGTTCCGGGCAGTTGTTCCTTAATTTTGGCAACGGTTTCTTCCATGTTTACCATGGTTGTGGTCAGCAGAGCCGACAGACCAACTACAGCCCCCGGATTTTTCCGGATTGCATCGATAAAACGTTCGGCACTGACGTCAACTCCCAGATCGACAATGGTCCAGCCATTGCCTTCGACCATCATCGAAACCAGGTTTTTCCCAATATCGTGCAGGTCGCCTTTCACGGTACCAATGATGAAGGTTCCCTTTGCTTTGATTTCTCCGGAAGTGAAAAACGGTTTCAATTGCACCATCGAAGTACCCATTGCTTTGGCAGCCATCAGCATCTGGGGCACAAAAATCTTGTTCTCCGAAAACTTCCTACCCACTTTCCCCATGGCTGGGATCAGTGCATTTTCGAGGATTGACTGAGGATCAATACCTTTATTGATTGCGCTGATGGTGTATTCGTGTGCACCATCCTGTCCTTTCAGTTGTGGAGGATAAGGAGCGTTTTTGTCTACTTTGCCAAATTCAACTGCTTCGAGAAGTTTTTCGAGTATCTCTTCCATTGGTCAATCATTTCAAAAATTCAATTTTGCGTGTAAAATTATCTTTCATACTGGTAAGAATCCACGTCAATTTTTACTATTTTCGGTACAATATTCACCTTAACGAGTTTTTTTGTGCAATTACAACCACAATGACGGCCTTTTTAGAAACAACAGATGTTTGTGACGATGAATCTTTCTTTATCGGCATTTTTCAGGATAATCTTGAAAAAAGCACATGGCATTATCACAACACCTACGAGATCAGCTTCATTACCGAGGGGGCAGGGAAACGGATTGTGGCCGACTCCATTGAAGAATTTCAGCCTGCCGACCTGGTTTTTATCGGACAAAATTTGCCCCATGTATGGATTGCCGACAAAGAGTCCCGCACACCATCGAACCGTACCCTTGAGATGGTTTATCTTCAGTTTTCGGCTAGTGTGTTGTCTTCTTCCATGCTGGCTTTACCCGAATTCCGAAACATAAAGAATGCACTGGAACTTTCGGAAAGAGGGATTCACATCATTGGGCAGTCGTTGAACGAGGTTAGCGAGATTATGCTCCAGTTACCTTACCTGAAGAGCTTTGATCGCATGTTGCACTTTTTTAAAATGATGGATATCATTGGGAAAAGCAGCTCGAATATTCAGCTTGCCAGCGAAGAGTATATGAGTAAGCGGTTTAAATCGGGTAACCGGCGCATTGAAACGATCCATGAATACCTGATGAGCAATTACCGCGAAGAGGTGAACCTAAAGCGACTGGCCGAACTGGTAAATATGGCCGAAGGTTCTTTGTGCCGGTTCTTCAAGGCGAGTATGGGAATCACGGTGTTTGAATACCTGAACCGGATACGGATTGAGTTCGCCTGCAAGTTGTTGATGGATCTCAATCTAAGTATTTTAGATGTGGGTCTTGACAGTGGTTTCAATAACCTTAGCCATTTCAACCGGCAATTCAAGCGGAATACCGGAGTAACCCCCTCGGAATACCGCAAGAAATACCGGGTTTTAGGCACTGGTCGTTAAAGGAATTGATGCCATGTTCAGGAAATTGTTTAAGCATTTTCAAACTGATAGAGGGCGGTTGAAAGGTATCGTTCGCCTGTGTCGGGCAAGATGACCACAATCCTCTTCCCTTTATTCTCCGGGCGTTGAGCCAGTTGCAGTGCGGCGTAGGCTGCTGCTCCCGAAGAGATTCCAACAAGCAACCCTTCATTACGTGCCAATTCCCTGCTGGTTTCAAAAGCTTTTTCATTATCTACTTTGATAACTTCATCGTAGATCGCCGTGTTCAATACGTCGGGTACAAAACCGGGGCCAATTCCCTGAATCTTATGCGGGCCAGGGGTTCCTCCGGAAAGTACGGGTGAATCGGCTGGTTCAACAGCCACAATTTTGATCGTTGGATTGCGTTTTTTCAACACTTCACCCACTCCCGTGATGGTACCACCGGTTCCTGTTCCTGAAACAAAAATGTCGACATTTCCATCGGTATCGCGCCAAATCTCTTCAGCCGTAGTTTTCCGGTGAATCTCAGGGTTTGCAGGATTCTTAAACTGCTGAGGAAGGAAAGAGTTTGGGGTGGATTCAGCAAGCTCTGTAGCTCTGCGAATAGCACCCTTCATCCCTTCAGCGCCTGGAGTGAGAATAAGTTCTGCTCCAAGTGCTTTCAGAAGGTTTCGACGTTCAACACTGAATGTTTCCGGCAAGGTAATGATGATTCGGTACCCTTTTGCGGCAGCGACAAAAGCCAGCGCAATTCCGGTATTGCCACTGGTCGGCTCAATAATAACCGTGTCTTTGTTTAGGAGACCTTGTTTTTCAGCAGCATCGATCATCGCAAAACCAATTCGGTCCTTTACACTTCCTGCGGGATTGAAATATTCGAGTTTTGCGATGATGGTAGCCGGCAACTGATGTTTTTTATTGAAATTGGTCAACTCGAGCAATGGCGTGTTGCCAATTAATTCGGTAAGGTTTGATGCAATTTTTGCCATATCTTTTTGTTTTGATTTACCTTGCAAATTTGGTCTATCACCAAAATCCTTACAATCCCTTAAATTGTGTATTCATTATACCTTGTTTGTGGTATTTTTTTGTTTTTGAAACAGAAAAGGAAAGAATAGATCGTTGAAACAACGGTGTTGTGTGAATAAAAAAAGCCGGGATAACCGGCCATCTTGCGTGGGTTGTACTGGATTCGAACCAGTGACCCCTACCCTGTCAAGGTAATGCTCTAAACCAACTGAGCTAACAACCCTTTAAAACTTTGCCAAATTTATAAAGTTTTTGCCATAAAAAAAGCCCATCGGTAATGATGGGCTTAAAAAATTCAATTTTTGTGATTCTGTTTAATTGTTACTGGTTAATTCAGAACCACCTTCGGAATGTTTTAATTTGAACAGTTGGTTGAATGCTTCTTCTTTGATGGTGTTTGGGAAGAAGCAGGCAATCAGTCCAAGTGCCTGTTTTTGATCCTTTCGTCCACAGCAAAGTACCGATTGTTGTTGGAATGAATTGGGATCGATCAGGTCACGGTAAAGGGCAACATCCATTTTTTTCAGATTATC
>DAOQAB010000022.1:11487-22514 GCA_035353695.1 Prolixibacteraceae bacterium | reverse complement strand
GCATTTTGCGCAGCCCAAAACCATCGACACTGCACAGGTACATTACTTCAATCTGGCCGTTTCGGAGCAAATAGCAACATTCTTGTTTCTTTTTGCATACTTCGATATTGAAAGCAACACCTGAATTGGAGTAGGTGAGTTCATACAGGTTTTCTCCTACCTGGTTGATCGAATATTGATCGAGGATTGTATTACTGTCGCCAGTAATTGGTTTGATTGCAAGGGTAACGATTGAAATCAAACTCAGCAGCAAAATCATTAACGAAGTTTTCATGGTCGTAAATTTTAAATTTGAGTGAAAGATCTCTCTTTTTAATGATTTGATTTTTTCAATATTACCTGTGGCCTCCAATGGATATTCACCGGCGTTGTTTCTTTTTTGAATGTTGTATATCAGGTTTTGTCGTTCGGTGAGGTGTCTATCAGATAAACGACATGCTGTAGCTGTTGATCGGTATATTGGAGCCAATAAACGGCAGGGTTGTTCATTTTTTCAAGATACGGGTTAACCGGAATTGCGTGTCGTTTGTTATTCAATTGCGGTATTTGATCTATTTATTACCGGTATCCGTAACTTTTTTTGTAATTAAGCGACTATTAGAATTACCATTAAACAGATTTGTACAGTGAAAAAACATCTGGCATCGAAACGGTATAGCATCTACATCCGGTCATTGATTGAAAAGCCTTTTCTCTTCAATGTGGTTGTATGGGGGTTTGTTCTGGTCATCCTGTCGCTTTTAATGAGCCTGAACAGCATCCTGCCATTCAATTTTTACTTTTTCAACATGTTGGTGACTTTGCCGGCGATGATCCTGTTTTGCTATACCATGGACTGGCTGGCCAACAAGTATCTTTTCCAGTTGCGAAGAGTGGTTTTTTTCTTTCTCTCATTCACGGTAATGACGATTGTCTGTTCCCTGCTGATTCCGCTGTTGAACCATTCCCTCTTTTTTGGACTGATCTATCCCCGGATGTTTGAACCTGTTCCCTGGTTTAACTGGAGGCTGGTGCCCCAGAACATGATTATCCTGTGGTTGCCTTATTTTATTATTTCCATCAAGACCTTTTTTGTCCATTGGTTTATGGCCGAGCAGGATAAGCTGATTCTTGAAAACAAACGGCTTCTGGCCGAAATCCAGTTGATGAAAATCAAATTGCATCCCCATTTCCTTTTCAATACGCTGAATAATCTCTATGCAATGGCTAAGGTTAACTGTGAAAACACCTCGGAGTATATCATGAAATTGTCGGAAATTTACCGGATCATGCTTTATGAATGCAACAAGGATTTTTACAAGGTAAATGAAGAATTGAAATTAATCCGGAATTACATTGAACTGGAAAAAATCAGGTACGACAAGCGACTGAAACTTGAGGTTTCGATTCCCGAAATGGTCGAAGACGACCTGATGATCCCCCCTCTGATGTTCTTTACTTTTATTGAGAATTCATTTAAACATGGATGCAGCCAGGATGTAGGAAACCCGTTTGTCCGAATAGAGATTCAATCGGAACGCGATTTCCTGATCTTCCGTTCGGAAAACAGTGTGCCCGATCATACACCCGTTTCCCACGGCGATGGCGGATTTGGACTGGAAAATACCCGCAAAAGGCTGGATCTTGTTTTTGAGAATGAGTATATCTTTAAAAATGAAAAGATTAATCATCACTACGAAGTTTATTTGAAAATTCCTAAACTCTATTCATCATGAAGAAATTCCTTTTTTTGATTGGTTTAATTGCCTGCTCCTTTTTGTTCTCGTGTTCCGATAAGGCGCAGACAGAAAAACTGTTCCGCTATTTTCTGAACAAACATGTTGAACGGATTAAGCCCATCACCCGGAATATGAACGAAGCGGTTTGGGATGCTTATACCGGAAAAACCAGCTTTAAAGAGGTGATACAGCAATCGAACCATTTCGATTCGTTGTATATTCAGGGCGACCGGACACCGGAGTATTACCAGCGTTTGTTGAATAACCTGTATGATAATACTACCGAATTCGAGATGCTGATGAAAATCAAGAAATCGGGGCTGATTACCGATTCGCTATTGAAAAGGCAATTTGTGAAGGTTTACAGGGAATATGTGAGTATTCAAAATAACTGGGAAAAGTCGGAGAAACGAAAGGAACATCTTTATGAGCAGTTTTATGAGCTCATGAAAACACAGACTCATTTTATGGATTCCATCGGGAATGTTTCGGCCGAGGAAAAAAATGCACAATGGATTGAGAAGTTTTCCCCGCTGATTGAAAAATTCCGCGATCTGGTTAAAGCAATGAACGACGATGTGAAACGGATGGGCTACAAAAACTATTTTCAGTCGCTTATGAGCTATTACGATGTGGACTACGACAGCCTTGACCAAATTGTCCAGGTGATTGATGAGGAAACAAAGGACGATTACATCCAGCTATTGCATGTTTGCCAGACCGTTATTGGCCGGAAGTATCAAATAGCCCCCGGGAAGATTACCCCATTTCAGTACCGTGAAGCCCATGGTGAGATGGTGGTGCCCTGCGAATGGGAACGGGAATATTCGCGGGATGAGTTTCTGAAAATGGTGGAAAGGTATTATGCGTTAGGGAACTATGACATTTCCGATATTTACAAAAACAGCGACATCTGGTACCGGGAAAATAAACTGAACCACAGCTTCTTCTTTTGCCTCGATGTCGATAAATGTGATTTCCGGATTTATGCCAACTGCAAACCTTCGGCAAAAGACATCAACTCGATGGCCCATGAGTTTGGCCATGCGGTCCATTACAAGTATGTCGATCCCCGGCTCCCGTATTTGCTGAGAGATCCACACTCCATTATTGCGGAGGCGGTCGCTATTTATTTCGACAGCAAGGTGTACACTTCAAATGCCGTTCAGCAGGTCATGGGGCTGGCCTCTCTGGAAAAGAACCCTTATTTTGTGGATTTTAAAAATCCGGCGGAGCTCTTTTATATTCGTAAGCTGTTACGCAACATCAAATTTGAAAAATCGATTTTTGAAAATCCCGATCAGGATTTTAACGCGCTGTGGTGGATGCTGAACAAAGAATATCTCCTTTTTGATACCGCATCTTCCGACCAGTTGCCCGAGTGGATTTCGAACCAGCAGATTGTCGATTTTAATGGGGCGCATGTTTTTTACCTTTATGCAATTGCTTTTGCGGCTCAACTTGAAACATATTTTCCTGATGGACAGATTGGACAGGTCAGGGATAAGATTTTGAAATATGGCGATTCGCTGGCATGGGACGATTTGATAAAACGTGCTACCGGCGAACCTCTTAACCTGAAATATCTGATTCATTTCTACAAACGGCAAAAATCGGTTACCAATAATTTGGGTGCCGATCGATACCTGAAACGAAAAGGAATTTCTTAACTTTATAGCAATAATCACCAAAACGAATTCTCGAAAAATGAAAATACGGTGCATCAATGTCGACGACGAACCTTTTGCAAGGGAACTCATTGCCAGTTATATCAACAAAATCGACAACCTTGAACTGGTAGCCAATTGCAGCAATGTGCTCGAGGCGTTTCAAATCGTGAAAGAGAAGAAGATCGATTTGATCTTTCTCGATATCAACATGCCACAGATTTCAGGGATCGAATTTTTGCGGTCGCTCAGCAATCCGCCCAAAGTGATCTTTATTACCGCTTACCGCGAATATGCACTGGAAGGATTTGAACTCGACGTGGTTGATTATTTGCTGAAGCCGGTTTCATTCAGCCGTTTGTTGAAAGCCATCGACAAGTATTATTCGGTTACGAATAGTCCTGTACAGTTGCATGGTGCCGAAAACAGTACGGCAGAAAAGGAGTTTATTTACCTGAAAGAGAACAAAAAAATCATCAAAGTGTTGCTCGACGAAATCGACTACATTGAGGCGATGGGCGAGTATTGCCAGGTATATGTCGAAGGGCGGCGCATTATCCCCAAGATGTCGATCAAAGCCATGGAAGAGTTGCTTGCCGATAAGGAGTTTGTCCGTATTCACAAATCGGTGATTGTTCCGGTGAAAAAGATCTCCGCTTTTTCGGCTACAACGGTCGAAATCAATAAGAAGAAAGAGCTCCCGATTGGCCGTAGTTACAAGAACGCGGTGTTACATGCACTGAAATACAACGGAAAACTTCAGGATATTTGATTATTGTAAAAAGTAAAAAGTAAAAAGTAAAAAGGAAGAGAAGAGAAAAAAGAAAGAGGAATATTGGGAAAAAGTATGGGCCCGATATTCCTCTTTTACATTTCAGTCAAGATTTTCTATTGCGTTCTATTGTTTCCCTTCTTTTAATAACCGCTATTCTGTGTCAGGTTGGTGTTCACATCCCTTTCGCGTTGTGGAATTGGAAATACCAGTCGTGGGGAATCGTAGCTTAAATCTTCTACGTTCCATTTCCACCGTTTATAGTCGTGCAGGCGATGGCCTTCGAAGATCAGTTCCCTGACCCGTTCTTCGCGGATGAAATTCAGATCGATGTTGTCGGGTGTGGTAACTCCGGCACGGGTGCGGATGGCTTTGATGTCGTTGAGCGGGGTGTCGCCAATTGCCGAACTGTTTTCAGCGTTTGCTTCGGCACGGGTCAGGTACATTTCGGCAAGCCGAATGAATGTCATATTCCGGTCGAACCGGAGCCATTTGGCGCTGAAAATGCCACCGTCGCTGGTGTTGATAAAGCCATTGTAAAACATGCTACTGACGTCGGCGGCATCCGAAACGTCTTCTTCCAGTCCAAGCTGCACTTTACCCCGGAGGTCGTTGGCTTCGTAGAGGTTGAGGGCCACTTCAGTTATGGCAAAGTCGCTTCGTCCGGTAAAATTGGTGCTGGCATAAAATGCCGACATACCGGCGTTTCCGGTTCCATCTAACGATCCCCAGTTGTCGTCGTTGTTCTGCTGGAAGGTAAAGACATCTTCCGATTGGTTTGATGCATGGTTAAATGCTTCAAACGGTGTAGCCGAAAGGCTGAACAACCCCGATTCGATGACCTGTGATGCTGCCGAAGCCGCTTCGGGCCACATCTCTTTGGTCAGGTAAAGCCTCGACAGAACTCCCAGCGCAGCCCATTTGCTGGCGAAAAAGGTTTCATTTTCCGTTAACAGGCTGGCTGCTTTTTCCAAGTCGGATTGAGCCTGAGCAAAAACCTGAGCGACAGATGATCTGGCCGGATAGGTTTCGGTGTCGTTTTCAAGTACCAGGGGAACTGCATCGGCATTGTTCGATCCGCCAGGCTGATAGGCTGGAGCATAAAAGCGGGCCAGGTCAAAATAGGCCGTTCCCCTTAGGAAGCGTGCTTCGCCTTCAATTTGGTTTCGGTCGGCTTCATCAACCACGGCAATGTTTTTCAAAACCTGGTTACAAATGTAGATTCCTTTGTACAAGTCCCTCCATGCTTGCTGTGGCCATTCCGAAGAGGCAACAAGGCTTTTGGTTACGTATTCGCGTGGTTCGAGAAAGGTGCCCTGGAAATAAATCTCCCCCTGGTCAGCCATCAGGTCGGCGCCAATCAATAGTTCCTGACCATACGCATTGCGGATATTTACATAAGCGGCGTTGAGCGCAAGCCGTATGTTTTCGCTGGTCGTTAGTGCGGTACTTGCATCGATACTTTGCTGTGGTTTTACATCGAGAAAGCTGTCGCACCCGAAAAGAAATAACCCCAGCAGACCCAATAAGATATATTTTCGTTTCATAGTTATCGGTTTTTAAAATGTTAGATTAACCCCAAACGTGAACGATTTTGCCTGAGGTGTTGAGTAATACCATATTCCTTGTTGAATGTTCTGAGCGGTAGTCGTCATGTTCGAATTGGGACTGGTAACTTCCGGGTCGTAGAGCGGGAAATTGGTCCATGTCAGCAGGTTTAAGCCCGAAAAGTAAATCCGTGCCTTTTCAATCTTCACTTTTTGAGTGAGTTTTTTAGGCAGCGTGTAGCCAAAGGTTACATCTTTCAATCGTAAATAGGACCCATCGTAGATCCAGCGTGATGAGTTGCGGGTTCCGTTGCTCCCATGAAATCGGGCTTGTGGAACATCGGTGATGTCGCCCGGTTTTTGCCACCGTTTCATCTGGTCTTTAGTCTGATTGTCGATACCATCGCCGTTGGCGCTCATAAAGCGTCCGGCATCGTTGTACACATCGTTTCCATAGACAAACTGGAAGAAGATTTTCAAATCGAGCCCCATGTACTGGAAGTTGTTTTCAAGACCTCCGTAGAATTTTGGATTAGGGTCGCCTACGATCATGTCGGCAGCTTCGGAGTAGTTGTTGGTCGTTTCGTCGCTGCCTTCTTTTACGTAGTAGAGGGCATCCCCGTTGTCGGGATCCACACCGGCATATTTTTTCATATAGAAAACCCCAATGGGCTGGCCTTCCTGTACACGGTTTCTGCCAAAAGTCATCGGGCTTACAATGCTGGTGATCTTGTTGCGGTTGGCGGCGATGTTGAAGCTGGTTTGCCAGGTAAATTTGCCCGAGATGTTGGTCGAGTTGATGTTGAATTCAAACCCTTTGTTTTCAAGTTCCCCAACATTCTCGGTGATACTCGAAAAGCCAGTGGTGTAGGGTAACAGCCGGTCGAGGAGCAGATCGGTGGTTTTTTTATAATAAAGATCGATTTCTCCGTTGATCCGGTTATCGAAGAACCCAAAATCGATACCTAAGTCCGACTGTGTGGTGGTTTCCCACGAGAGATTTTTGTTTTCCAGCTGTAACGGATAGATTGCTGGTTTACCGGCATAGCTGCGCCCTTCGTACAATCCCATGGCACTGTAATCGCCAATTTCGGAGTTGCCGGTCATACCCATCGAAGCCCTGATTTTCAGAAAACTTAACCACGAAATGGCTTTCATGAATTCTTCCTGTGAAAGAAGCCATCCCAGCGATCCGGAATAGAAATTCCCGTACCGTTTGTCCTTTCCGAACTTGCTCGAACCGTCGATACGGTAACTGCCGCTGATCAGGTATTTGTCGAGGTATTTGTAGTTGGCACGGGCAAAGTAGGAGAGGTAGGAATATCCGGTAACGGCACTGAAAAAGCCGTCGTTTTCGGCTGCCGACGAAATGGTTTGGAACTCATCGGAGGGGAATGTCTTTCCACCAACCGAACTGACAAAGCGGTCGCATTTCTGGAGCGAATTTCCCAGTGTCACATCTATTTTGTGGGTTTCGGCAATCTCTTTATTCCAGGAGAAGTAATTGTCGAACGACCAGTTGAATACATTGACGTTTCGCAAATACGATTTTCCGGCAGGAGAACCGTCGTCGGTTTTTCGGCTCCGGTATTGGTCTTCCCGTTGTTCGAGGTTATCCATCCCAAATATCGAATGGAATTCAATCCCTTTGAACAGTTTCAGGTTAGCAAATACATTGGCAAATGTACGGTTTACCGAGGTTTGGTTTTTGTCGTATTTGTACGATACCAATCCGTTGTAATAAAACGCCTCGTTAAAAGGTTCGCCATTCTCATCGTATGCCGGGTAAAACGGCGCCTGGGCAATTAATTGCATGGGGGTTGCGTAAGCATTGTCTTCAGAGACCCGGTAGAGTTCGCTTTTTACAAAATTGAATTTTCCCCCCACATCGAGGCGTTCATTCACTTTCTGGTTCAGGTTCAAACGGCCACTGAAGCGGGTATAGTCGTTTGCAATGAGGATACCTTCCTGATTGTCGTAGGTAACGCCCAGGTAATACTGCGATTTGTCGTTTCCCCCCTGGGTTGAAAGGCTCAGGTTCGACGAAACGGCATCCTTGAACGCATAATCGTTCCAGTTGGTATTTGGGGCTTCTTCAATGGTATTGTAACCCGATGATGCCAGAATATCTTCCTGTCCTTTTCCCGGATCGGAGTAGCCTGCGTTTTCCAGTGCTTCACCAATCAGCTCCACATATTCGGCGGTATTCAGGAAGTCGGTGATGATGGTTGGCCTCGAGAATGTTTGGGAATAGGCCACATTGATGGCATTGGCCTGGTTTTTCTTTCCGGTTTTGGTGGTAATGATCACAACCCCATTCGAGCCACGTGAACCATAAATAGCGGCAGACGAGGCGTCTTTCAATACCTGGATCGATTCAATGTCGTCGAAGTTCAGGTCGGAAATGGGGTTGGTGGGATGGTTGGTTGTAACCCCCTGGTCTTGTGAGGTAATAATCATTCCATCGACGACGTAGAGCGGTTGGTTGCTGGCGCTGAGTGACGATGTTCCCCGGACCCGGATATTGATCCCTTCGCCCAGTTTTCCGGTTGATTTCTCAATAAATACTCCCGGTGTTTTTCCCTGAAGGGAGGTTTCAAATGTCGGATCGGGCCCTTTTTGTAGTTTCTCGACCCCAATTTTGGTGATCGATCCGGTAATGTCGGACTTGATTTGCTGGCCATAGCCAACCACAACCACTTCGTCCACATCGACGGCTTCATTCTCCAGGGTGACGTCGATGATTTTTCTTCCTGCAATTTTTTCGGTCTTCGATTTCATCCCGATAAAAGAGAAAGAGAGTTCGTTTGCATCGGCTGTCGGATTGATTTTGTAAAACCCTTCCGCATCGGTGACCGTGCCAATAGAAGTTCCGGCAACAACAACGGTAACACCCGGTAGTGGTAGTTTGTCTTCGGCTGAAAACACATGCCCGGTTATTTGTTGTACCTGTGCCCTGCCAATCGTAACCAGCAGCAAGAGTAACAGCAAAGTCGTGATTCGTTTCATCATAACATAGATTTTTCGGTGTAAAAGGTTAATAAAGGTTATTCTGTATGTTTTTCATTTTTTCCACTGGTAAAATGTTAAGTTAGCTATTAATCAACGTTGCCGGTGTGATGATCGATCAAACGGATGGAATCATCAACGTGCGGCAGATAAAACGGGAGAAATGTGTTTGGTTGTTGCTTTTTTGTCGTTTGACCGTTGTTGATGGTCGTTGCTTGTTTTCTGTAACTGTATGGAAACCTTTCAACTTGAATAAAAAATAAGCAGAGGGAGATTGCGACCCTCCCTCTGCTTCGAAAATTTGCGCTTTTATCTAAAAAGTCTTTTTATTAACCGTTACAAAGGTATCTCAACCGATAATTGGCCGGAGAAATAATCGATCAACGGACGGTTTCATCCCATGTATAACCGTTAAGTGATTGTGATTACCCGTTTGTGGTGAAAACCGGCAGAAGAATGATGAATACTTTTCCTTTTAGTTTGATGTACCGAACTTTCGGCTCTGGCAAGGAGCAACCTGCATGGATAAGTATATAAAAGGCAAACTAGTGGCTTGGGTTCAAAAAGAAAGGTGTTTTTTTAACGATGGAGGTTAAAACATTCATCCTCTTTTTGATTCGTAAAGAGTATTTTGCGCTGTTAAATTCAATCATTTTTTACTTTACCAAATAGGTCTTATCCCCTTTGAGCAACGATGGTTGTTTTTGCCCCACATTGAACAGCGGGTTTACATACTGGTGGTAATTCCGGAGTTTGTTTTGTTCGATGGAGTCGATGCGGGCATTCACATAAAAGACCGAAAAGCGGGTGTGGGTGCCAATGGCGTAGTTGCTTCCTCCGCCCATGCCCAGCGCAGTGCCTCTCAGGATGGTATCGCCCATATTTACAAAAATTTGGCTGTCGGCCAGCGCTTCATATTTCCCGAAACTGTTGTCGGGATGCAGAATGGTCAGGGTATTTTCGCCGGTTTTGTAGCCGTTTACCACCTGCGATTTGGTCATCATGCACACAACTCCTTCGCGACAGGCAAACACTGTGTCGCCTATCGACATGGAAAAACCCCAGAGTATTTTATTGGGATCGTCGCTTTGAGCCAGATTGAACGTGAGCGCTTTGGTCTCTTTTCCTTTGGCCACGGGCAAATCGTACACCGTGTTGGGATCATAGTTCACCGGGTAGGCGCCGATGCGGGTGGAGTGGGTGTACTTAAAGCTGCCGGGAATGTCGAGCAACACCCTCTTGATGTTGAATATTTTGTGTTTGCCCGGGTTGATGGTGCCAACGTAGGGCAACGGACAGGTGGCTGTCATATTCACAAACTCGGTGAAGGAGAGTTGCATCTGTACCGGGTAGAGGTTCTGGTTTTCGGCATAGAAATCGTAAAGCCCGTCGCCGGTTTTCACACTGCTGATTTTGATATTCTGGAAGTTCTGGCCATTGGCCCAGCCTGCCAGCAGTAGCAACGAAAGGATAATAATTGTTTTTCTCATTTTGTAAAATACTTAATCAACGATCAGCTAAAATACGATAATCTGGTCTTTGTTTAAAGTTTTATTTTTAGTTCTTTTACGAACATGAAGAGCAAAAAAACGATCAATCCGTGGGGATGGGTTCCCAGCCTCTATTTTGCAGAGGGTTTGCCCTATACCATTGTTATTACCGTGTCGACTATTATTTACAAGAATCTTGGTTTGTCGAATACCGATATTGCCTTGTATACCGGCTGGTTGTACCTTCCCTGGGTTATTAAGCCCTTCTGGGGACCTTTTATCGACAATATTCGTACCAAACGGTTTTGGGCTGTGACCATGCAGATGCTGATGGGTGTGTTGCTGGCGCTGGCCGGGCTTACCATTCCGGCACCTAATTTTGTACAGTGGAGCCTGATCTTTTTCTGGCTTATTGCTTTCAGTTCGGCTACGCACGATATTGCAGCCGACGGCTTCTATATGCTGGGGCTGAATACCCACGAACAGTCGTTTTTTGTTGGTATCCGCAATACTTTCTGGCGTGTGGCCGCCATTGCCGGTCAGGGTGGATTGGTTTACCTCTCGGGAGTCCTTATAGAGAATAATATGCAGGCGAAAACGGCCTGGATGTTTTTGTTGCTGGGTACCGGTATCGTCTATTTTTTCATCGGGGTTTATCATAAGTTCTTTCTGCCGCAGCCCGCTTCCGATGCTGTGCGTACGCTCTCGAACGGAAAAGAGGCTCTGCGGAAATATTTTCTGACGTTTCTCGATTTCTTCAAACGGAAGGGGATTATTGTTTTTCTGTTGTTCATTCTTTTCTACCGGTTGGGCGAATCACAATT
>DAOQAB010000022.1:0-11387 GCA_035353695.1 Prolixibacteraceae bacterium | reverse complement strand
TGATTGCGATTGAACAGTTTGGATATGGATTTGGTTTCACCGCATTTACCCTTTATCTGATCTATTTTGTCCAGGGGGAGAACAAAACTTCCCATTATGCCTTTGCGACCGGGTTAATGGCATTGGGGATGATGGTTCCCGGGATGCTCAGCGGATGGATTCAGGAGATGCTCAACTACGAAAACTTCTTTATCTGGGTGGTTCTTTGTACCATTCCTGGTTTTCTGATCATTCCCTTTTTGAAAATTGACAAGGATTTTGGAAAGAAGAAAGAAGATTGAACTATTTCGTTTAATCTGCTATTTCCAGCATAAAACCACTTCCATGGATGTTGCGGATTTCAATGGAAGGATCGTCTTTCAGGAATTTCCGTAGTTTGGTAACATATACATCCATGCTGCGGGCGGTAAAGTAGTCGTCGTCGCCCCACAGTTTTTGTAGAGCCTCTTCCCGTGGCAGCAGCTCATTTTTCCGCAGGCAGAGCAACCGTAACAACCCGGCTTCCTTGGGCGAAAGGGTTACTTTTACTTCGTTCCGTTCGATGGTGCGGAAACGGTAGTTGAATTTGAACTCTCCCAGCTGGTATATCTCCCGATGTGTTTTGGTTTCTTCGGGTTGGTTGCGGCTCATAATAGCCTTCAGTTTGCAGAGCAATACTTCCGAATCAAATGGTTTGGTCACATAGTCGTCGGCACCAATGCCATAGCCTTTAAGGATATCTTCTTTCAGCGTTTTGGCTGTGAGGTATATCATCGGCAGGGCAGGGGCGATTGCTTTAATCTCCTTGCCGATGGTAAATCCATCCACATTGGGCAGCATCACATCGAGAATGGCCAGATCGAAAGTGCCATTCTTGAAACGTTCCACCGCATATTTCCCGTCGTCGATCCAGGTTACCTGATAATCGTTCAGTTCCAGATAGGATTTCATCACCGAGCCGAAACTTAAATCATCTTCTACAAAAAAAAGCTTCTTCGTCATTGGTCAATCGTCGTTAGAAAAAGTGGTGCCATTTTAAGTGGTTAATGTAAATGGTAAAAACACTTCAAAGGTACTTCCTTTTCCAGGTTCACTGGTAACCCTCACTTCGCCTTTGTTGGCATCGATCACCGCTTTTACATAGCTTAGCCCCAGTCCAAATCCTTTCACATTATGGATGTTGCCCGTGGTTTCGCGATAGAATTTCTCAAATATTTTATGCTGTACCTGTTTGCTCATGCCAATTCCTTTGTCGGAAACCGAAATCCAGACACCCCGGTCGGAATTGCGGGTTTTTACTTCAATTTCAGGTTCTTCCTGTGAATATTTGTTGGCATTATCGAGCAGGTTGTTCAGCATACTCAGGGCATGAGCCGGGTCGGTTGTGACCATGGGATTTAATGCTCCTTTTTCGAACCGGATGCTGCCTTCCCTGTTCTCAATCTGAAGGCTGATCCCCTGAATGGCTTTATCGATCAGGCTGTGTGTATCGACAATGGAGAATTGAAATTCAAACTCTTTTTTGTCGAGCCGGGCTGTTCGCAAAATGGTTTCCACATGCTGGTTCAGTCGCTGGTTTTCCTTTTTGATGATCCCCATGAAATGGGTAATCTTTTCAGGATCGTTGATGATTTTGGAGTTGGTAATGGTGTCGGCTGCGACTGAAATGGTGGCCAGCGGGGTTTTGAACTCGTGGGTCATGTTGTTGATGAAGTCCGATTTCATCTCCGAAACCTTCTTTTGGTTCAGAATGTAATAGAGACTTAACCCAAAGGTGACCATGATGACGGCACAGAAAAGCAGGGAAAGAACCATGGGTAACAGAAGGGTGTTCAAAATGAATGCTTTCCGTTCGGGAAAATAGATTGAGAGCATTTCGTCGTTATTGAAAATGGCATTGGGAAAAAGAGGTGTGGAATATTTTGACCGTGTCACCTTCACCGAATCAGCACCTGCTGTTTTGATTTTGATGCCACGATCTCCAACAATGGCAAATTCATAACCAATGGGAATATTCCGGCTTCTCAGTTCTTCCGAGAGAACCGAGCGTACCGATGCAGTGTCTGAAAGGTTGGCATGATCCCAGGCCCAGGTTTCGGATACCATTTGCCCGGCTACATTTTTTAATCGTTCAACCTTACGGCCAATTTTCTTCTTCAGGTCGGGTTGCCTGTCCGAGCGTGTGGTGTCACCTTTGCCATACATGATTGTAATCTGGTGCTCAATTTGATCTTCCCAATTGTTTATCAGCGAATCAGCCTGAACTACCTCCACATTTATTTCCTGTGAAATACTGTCTTTCGAATTGGCTGAATGAATTTTGAGGTGATTCCGGGTTTTGCCGTTCCGGGTTGTTGCCTCGTATTCATACCGGCGAATCGAATCGGTACGGTAGGGAACATGATCAGGGCGAAACCCCATTTTCCGGTCATACATTCTAGCGTTGTTGAGCGCCATTGGCGGAGGTGGCGGGGGAGGGGCAACAATGTCGTGTACCATAAAAACATCCGATAATCGTTCCATCCGGTTGGTTGTACGGTTTAATGCTTCATCCACGCTGCGGTCGAAAAGCTCATTCCTTACCTGGAGGGCATTCCTCATCCAGATCAGTTGCAAGGCCATGATCCCGACCAGGGCAACTGCCATCAGTACAATCAATATGGTGACCTTCCGTTTTGTCATGATTCAAAAATAGATAATAAATCATCATGTATTCACCACTTTAACTTTTTCTTAACAGTTTTTACGATTGCATTAACTGAAAATGTGCTGCCGGTTGATCTACATTTGTTCTGTCAATTTCAAACAAATAAAAACAGATAGTTATGAGAACAATCGCAATTTCTTTATCTCTTTTTGCAGCCTTGTTGGTTTCAATGTCTGCAATGGCCGGTGAAAAGGATTCGGCAAGAGTTGAAAAGAAGATCATTAAAACCGTCATTATCGACGATGATAAGAAAGTAATGATCGATAGTACCATGGTTACCGAAAACGGAAAAGTTACGGTACATGTCGATACTCTCAATTTTCCGCACCATGCTTTTGGCGATAAGCCAGGGCACCGTCGTGGAATGGCTCATCAGCGCATGATGCAGAGCGTTGATGGTATGGACGAACAGTTTGATATGACCGTTGAAGTTGAAGGTGATTCTGCACAAACGGTGATGTTTGGCGAACCCGGATGCAAACACAAGGTGATGAAATTTGGAGGAGAACCGGGCAGTGACCGCCTGATGATGTTTGGAAATATGGACGATATGCCATTTCCTCCGGCACCACCGGTACCTCCTGTTCCTGATCGGGCATCCGATCGTCAGGCAGCGCCCAACCGTTGTCTGTCAGGCCATCAAGGAATGATTGACCTGAACGACCCTTCGGTCATAAGTTATGAGAAGAAGATTCAAAAAGATGGTACCGAAAAGATTACCATTATCCGGAATGTTCAGTGAGTTTTATTCGAACGGTTTATTATAGTCTATTTAGGTATGAAGAGGCTGTCGTTGAGGCAGCCTCTTCTCATTTTCTTAATGGTTTAATTTTATAATTCTAGGATTGCCAATTTCTGGCCTCATCTCCAGCAGGTATATGCCACGTTCCAGCGTTTCGGTTTCGAGGTTCAGCACCTGGATCTGTTTTCCGTTCGATCCAAATTCGAAATCTTTGATCCGTTTTCCTGAAACTGTGTACAGCGTGAATACGACCGATTGGCTCACCGGTGAATAATATTCCGCAACCAGCTTGTCGGTGAAAGGATTGGGATATACTTTCAATGATTGTGAAATATCGTTGGTAATTACCGCATTGGGCCATTCTGCATTGATCAGGACCATGTCCTCGCTGGTAAAAACTCCGTCAGATACCTTTAGCTTAATGGAGTAGGCACCTCTGGCATCGGGAGTAAAGGTGGCTGAGACGGTTCCCGAATTGGCCAGTGTTACTTTACTGCCGGAAGGCTTGGAGACCAAAGACCATTGATAGGTCAGTTGTTTTCCTTCGGGATCGTAAGAGCTGCTTCCGCTAAGGGTTACCTTTTTGCCGGTTGCCACATTCTGATCTTCTCCGGCATTGGCAACCGGTTCGTGGTTGTCGATTGCGGTGATGGTTACTTCGTCGGGTGTGCTGCTGTTTTTCCCGTCCGAAACGGATAACCGGGCCACATATTTACCTGCAACATCTGCTTCAAAAGTTGGTTTTTTGCTGGTTGTGTTGCTGAGTGTTGCCGAACTTCCGGCAGGAATGGATACGAAGCTCCATGAATAGGAGAGGGTACTTCCTTCTGGATCACTCGATTTACTCCCGTCAAGGGTAACCGTATTCCCCGTAAAAACTTCTTCGTCAGTACCGGCAATGGCGACTGGCGACTGGTTCTCGGTAATGGTTACCATCATTTCGTCAATGTTTGAAGCAATTCCGTCGGAAACAGTCAGGCGAAGCAGGTAGGTTCCCGGGATATCGGCCGTGAACGAAGGGTTGACAATGGTTTCATTGGAAAGTGTTGCTCCACTTCCAGTAGGTTTTTCAGCAATGGCCCATTGATAAGTTAGCGCGTCGCCATCGGGATCGGATGAAGCGCTGCCGTTTAGTTTGATTACCGATCCGGCAATATGGGCCTGATCGTTTCCAGCACTGGCAATTGGCTGGTGATTTTCGACGGTTATGGTCACCTCCGAAACTTCACTTTGATTGATTCCGTTATCAACCACAAGGGTGATTTTGTAGTTTCCAACCACATCGGCCACAAAGGTTGGGTTTTGCAGATTTTCGTTCGAAATCATGGCATCGCTGTTTTCAGGTTTCGAAACCATGGTCCAGTGGTAATTGAGCAACCGGTTGTCGGATGAATAGCTCAATCCTCCGTCAAGTTGTACGGTACTTCCTTTTTTAACCGACTGGTTTTCGCCTGCAATGGCAACTGGTATTGTCGTGCTGTCGCCCGATGTGCGGAATTCAAGGTGCAATAACGGCGCTCCGGCAGGCTCCTGGTCATAGGCCACAGCAATTCTTGTTCCGGTTCCTGAAATAATGAAAGCCATTGAATTGCCTGGTTGCCAGCCATCGGCGCTGATCATCTCCTGAATGATGCCTTTTAAGTCGGGAGTTTGTTGTTTGTTGGATATTTCGCCAACAACATCCCAGCTTTCCGGTGCCCAGGAAACCAATGCCGAAGTTTTGCTTCGGGTATAAATGGGAGCTTCGGCGCTGAAAGTAACCGGATTATTGGCTGCTTCACCCTGGATGGTTAACGTTCCGGAAGAATTGACGGCTTCATCGGTTTTAAACTGGATATAGGCGCTGGTAATTTCAGCGTTTTCGGGTATTCCTGTTGGCTGAAACCGGATACCTACTATTTGATTGCCCCCGGGGTTGGCATCATAGGTTAATTCGAGATCGCTGCTGGCAAGGTAAAGTTGATGGCTTTCCACATTCTCTTCGGCATCGTCGGACGATTGAGACACCCGGACATCCAGCGAAGAGGTGAGGATTTCCTGATCTACTGTAATGATCAGGCGGGCTTGCGACGATCCTTTGTAGTCGGTAACGGTGTAGGTGAGTTCATCAGTTCCGGAGAAACCTTTGGATGGAAGATAGGTAATGGTCTGGTCCTTGTTGATGGTTGCGGTTCCGTTCGTTGGCCCTGATGCAACCGAAAGCTGCCAGTAGGCTTTATCTCCGTCAGCATCGGTATCGTTATTGGTGACGTGTGCGGTAACTGCATAATTTTGAAGGGTTGTCACCGTATCGTCAACTGCTATCGGCAAGGTGTTGGCTTTTATGTAAAGGGTGAGATTTGCTTCATCGGTTGCTCCCGACTGATCTTCAACCTTGATGGTGATGGTGAAAGAACCCGTTTGGGTTGGAGTGCCTTCAACAATACCCTGTACCGGGTCGAGGCTTATGCCAAGGGGCAGGTTCCCGGAGACCGTGCTCCAGGTAAGCGGACGGGTCCCTCCGGTTGCCACCAGCTGTTTTGAATAAGGGATACCTTCGAGTCCGTCGGCCAGCGCATAGGTGTTGATGGATACCCGTTGGGGAACTGCTTTCCAGCTTGCCGGATCGTTTCCATAAACACTGAGACTTGTCCGCTGCAATACATTTCCGTTCCCGTCGGCATCGGGCCAGGTGTCATTGTCGTTGTAATCTACTTTGTCAATCCGGATAAAAGGTATGATAACCTGGTTGTCGTCGATATAAGATGGCGCTGATTTGAAGAGGGTGATTTCTTCCCCTTCGTTTTTCAGACTGCCGCTGAAATTGTACACTTTGACCCCGTCTTCAAGGTAATACATGTAACGAAAATCTTCGGGGCTGATGGACGATTCAATCAAATAAACCGTTTCCCCCGGTGCAAGTGTCGTTTTTGAAGGGAAGTTAAAGCCGATGCCGGACACTTTCCACGGTTCCAGTGAATTTTCGTCGAATAGTTTTACCTGGTACTGGCTGGTATTTACCAGCTCCAAAAACTCGAAGTTACCTGTAGTTGGGTGATACATGATTTGGTTGATGACAACCGGTCCAACTCTTGGATAACTGTTTGCTTTGCCCAATGTAACTTCAGACTGAGCCACAAAATGTTCTTTGCCAATGGAATTAATGTACCTGCCAAATGAAACGCTGGTTTCAATTTCTCCAAAATCGAAGCCATGCTCATAGCCTGTCAGTTCACCCGAACTGTTGGCGGAGAAAATATATGCTTCATCGCCATGGGAGCTGAATGAAAAAGCCGGTCCAAATTCATCGGAGGAATAATCCATGACGGAATTTTGATCATGTCCTTCGTAAAACACCTTGTATCCGTTCGCGGGGATGGTTGTTCCGGCTGGAATTTTCCATTTTTTAGGGGTGTTCCGGTCGTCTGACAGATACCAGCCGCCAATGTTGACCTGTGCCTTGTTGGGGTTGTAAAGTTCGATGGCATCGGTTTCGGGTTTTTCTGAATTGGAAAGTACCTCATTGACATATACCGGCAGAATATTCAGATTCCCATCGTCGGCAAAAGGAGAACCTCCGATTTCGGACGAAGCTCTCCAGTTGGAGCCGTCGTTCCAGTTCGCCAAAATATCACTTATGGCAGGAACCAGCGAGAAGCCCAGACTATCGGGAGTAGTGGGCCATGGCGATTTGTCGTTGTATTTTACGGAGACAATCGTGTCACCCGAAGCGCTGATTAACGTTACCTTTTCGCCGCCGTTATCCAGTTTGCCCGAATATTCTCCGCTTGGGGCAACCCCGTAGCGTTTGGCAAATGTCAGGGCATTGGAGGCCAGCACAACAAAGGATCCCGGGTTAATGATTGTTTCTGAATTGAAATTGTATTTGATTCCATCAACAAACGAAGAGCCGGTCAGGTTAACCGGTGAAGCTCCTCTGTTCTTGAGTTCCAGAAATTCGTATTCACTTCCGGAAAGTCCGTCGCCTCCGAGCGGATTGTAATGGATTTCGGTAATTTGTATTCCTTCAATCTCGGAATCGACAATCACTTTTAGGGTATGAATCGGGCTCCAGTTTCCATTGCTAAAAACTCTTGCATTGACAATGGTTGTTTGCAGAATGGAGATGTTGGCTTCGTTAGCCCCCTCGGCAGCCGAAGAGGAGACACTCCCTCCGGTAAGCCGCGGATCACTTCCATCGACGGTGTATTTTATCGAACCGGAACTGTTGGGGTTGGTGATTTTTAATTCTGAACCCTGGGAAAACTTCAGCTCGCTGGTAGCTATTTCTTGTTGTTCCGATTGGTACACTGGCGCATTCACTCCGGGGTATAATCCTTCTTCTTTTAACTGGTTGATTACAATGTTTGATCGGACTGGGAACCATTCGTTCAGCGTGCGGTTGACCATGGGGACCCACGAATCATCTTTCGTGAATGTTATACCCTGCAAAACATCTCCCCAACGGGCTGATTCTGCAATTATTGCAGTATCTATTTCCATCGTTCTTTTCTTGAATAGTTCAGCCGTTTTTTCCGGCGTTAACAATCCGTTGTTGTTGTACAACAGATAAGCCCGGTCGGCAAATCTCATGCGGTATTCCGCATTCTGGCTTAGTTTATAATGCAGCCATTGTGGTTGGAATTGTTCAAAGGAATTCACTTCCATTTTCATGTTTCCATCAATATCGGCAATATTCACCCGGTTTTCGTTTACCCCGTTTCCGGGCCAGATTGGGTCGACCAGAAGGGTGTGTTCGTTGTCGTGGGCAAAAAAGCGGAACCCTTTATCGTCGTTGCGGTTGTAGATGGCGTAGAAATTATTGGGAGATTTGTTGCTGTCGAAGGAAGTAACCGGGGCATCAAAATTGCCGGTGTAAAAAATGATGTTCATGTAATCAATCAGGTTGTCTATATCGACCAGAACTTTTAACGATGGGTCACGTTTGCCATTGGCGTCAAGTCCCTGAATTTTGTAGTAGTTGGTGTTGTCGGTAAATCCCTGCAGGCAATCGTTCCAGACTTCTCGCCAGGAATCGAGTGTTCCGTCGGTAGCTTCAATGGCGCCTGTGTTTCCCACCCGTTTTACGACATCGTAATCGTCGGTATTGCCCCCCATGTAAGAGGCTGCAAACCGGGCTTCCGATCGTTCTTGTGTTTGATAAAGCCCCCAGTATAAACCGTTAATGTATAAATGGTAATACCGGCTACGGGTGTACGGGTCGTTCATGGTGCCCTGCAAGTCGCGTGAAAAGACATCCCGGTTGAATGTGCAATACCACGATTCAGACCAGTCGCCTTTGCTCCAGGAGTAGTTTTGTGGGCAACGGAGATCTACTTTGTCGAAATTTGAAACCCCTTCTTTTTCGAATAATGGATAATTGAGTTTCCCTTCACCGTATTCACTTCTGAAAAACAGGCGGAAGGCGTGTTTCCGGAAGGAACTGTTGCGGCTCCAGCCTCCGCGGATTCGCAGTCCGGCATCGATCTGAAAACCATCGGAGCCATCGGGGTTGATTAGTTCTAAAGAAACAGGACGTTCCCATTCGCTTCCGCTGGCATTCCATGCATTGACATAAATTCCGGTGGTGGCATCGAACAGATTTTT
Source organism: Prolixibacteraceae bacterium (assembly GCA_035353695.1). Lineage (GTDB taxonomy): Bacteria > Bacteroidota > Bacteroidia > Bacteroidales > Prolixibacteraceae > CAYMTR01. The sequence goes on along the minus strand of DAOQAB010000022.1, from coordinate 2,373 downwards.
GTTATCGGTAACCAGCGAGATGGTTGGTATTTCGAGCAAGGCATCGTCTAGCGTGTTCTTGTAGCGGTTGTCGTTGGTTACTTTGGGATCTATGAGCAGGTCAATGATCTGGCCATTGATGTTGGTCGATGGCCAGTCGTGCCCGGGATACGATGTTTGATTTTTGACCTCATCGACAAAAATATAGGTACGGGTAACCACCGGGCTGAAGTCGTATCCGTCTTTCTTTGCACAGGCACGCAGCACGACTCCCGGGGTTTTCCCCCTATCAGCCAAACTCTCCGGATCAATCCTCACGGTTACCGGCGATACGGCTTTCAATGCGGTGACCGATGTTGCCGGGTTCGATCCGTCGAGCGTATAGTAAATATCCATTCCCGTAATGGTGGTGGAAATCGTGGCATCGAACGGGTTTGTGTAAAAACCTTTTTCAGCCGAAATTTTAGGTCTGTCGGCAGGGTAGAGGGTGGTGATTTCTCCAACCAAACAGCCTGTGGCAAAGAGTGACGGATTTTGCCACGAATTGTCTTCGGTTGTAAACCATGCAATTTTATTGTCGCGGTCACCTCCGTCGTCGTCATCGTGTACATGAAGGTCGAAACCCAGTAAAACCCCCGATTTCGGATCGGACAAGTTGAGTGTTGACCAGGGAAATTTCACTTCAAGAATATACCCGGTTGACGTGTTGCTTATTTTGAATTCAATGTTGGTTGTTATTCCGTTCGAGACATATACGGTCTGATCGTTCCAGCGGAAGGTGTATTGGTAATCGGTTGGGCCATAAGAGGTCTGTTTTTCGTTGTTTATATCGAGATAAACTTCTATGGCATCGTCCTGCCAGATTGTTTCCGAATCCTTGACCCTGGCATCGTCGGTAACCACTGCCAGTACATAAAAATTTGATGTGTCCCAGAGTGTTTTGAAGTATGCCGAAAGATCAGAGGCCGAGGGTGCCCCTCCCAGAAGAATTTTATTTAGTTCATACGCATTGGATGTGTTCCAGATTGCATCCATGGTGCCATCAATGACTGGGGGCGTGTCGGTTAACTGAATTTGAAGATCGACCTGAGAAAAAGCTTTGTTTATCGTTCCTCCAAAGAAAAGAATAACCGCTATAAAAAGAGGTAAGAATGATGTTTTCATCAAAGTTAGTTGTAAGTTAGAATTCGTCTCAAAAAGGTCGGTAAAGATAAATTTTCAGGGTGTGTAAACAGAATATTTTGTATTAAAAATGAAACTGAATAGGTTCTGGATCCGATGTTTTGTTTTTTGTCCTTTAAGGGGAATATTCAAAAAATGTTTTGTAAAATTGTTTTTTCTAATGAACCCAAATCTTTCATTACGATAAATCAAACCCAAATAATATGAAACAAACATTACAGACCTTAAAAAAAGTATTTGCAGCAGCCATATTGGCTGTTTTGCTCTCTTTTCAGGTAAAAGCCGAAACACCGGCTATTACCCTGGTGGCAGAAAACCCCGACACCACGTTGGTTCTTCAGCTTGCGGCCGGAATTTCGAAGACAACGATCCAGATTGATTGGGGTAAAGGGATCAAAACTTCCTATTCCATCGATACCTCACTGACGGTGATCCGGAATCCGTCTGTTCAGTCGGGGCAAACGACCATCTCGGTTTATGGCCCGTCGATTACTGCTTTGAACTGTGCCAACGACCGGCTGTCGGGGCTGGATGTGAAAAACTGTACTAGCCTGAGAAGACTTTATTGTTCGAAGAATCAGATTCAGGCGCTGGACATTACGGCCAATGTGAATTTGACCACCCTCGACTGCCGTTATAACCTTTTTACTTTTTCAACACTTCCCCTGCCAAAGGCCGCGCTGCGGAACTATGTCTATGCACCTCAGCGGCCGGCTTCCGTTAAGAAGACGCTGAATGCCGGTGACCAAATTGATCTGAGCTCCTATAGTTCGGTTGCCGATGGTACAGGAACTCTTCACAACACGTCGTTTACGTGGAAAAACGGAATCGGAGAAACGTTGGTTCATGGAACCGATTATGCCGTTTCTTTACCGGGCGTTTTTACCTTTTCGGCGAAACCGGTTCATGTCATCTATTGTGAGTTGACCAACGATTTGTTCCCTGCGTTCAACGGAGCGGATGTGTACCGCACCTCGTCGGTTACTCCTGAAGGTTTTACATTGCCGTTGGCTTTTACCGCAACGTCGGCAGGCGTTTCGGAAGTCTCGATTGGGTTGTCGGCCGTAACCAGCGGCATGCCGGTAAAAATTGTCTGGGGAAATGGAAATACCGTCAATACCGAACTCGACTTTCTGGAAACGGAATTTGAAACCATTAAAAGCCCAAACAGTTCAATCAATATCAGTGTGTATGGCGAAGGTGTTAAATCGA
>DAOQAB010000021.1:42519-44019 GCA_035353695.1 Prolixibacteraceae bacterium | reverse complement strand
GCCTTGTCGGTTTTATATTTTTTGATCCTGAAAATTGTTTTATCGATCCCGGAATTATAAATGACGTTCCCGTTTTTATATTTATCGATCCCGGAATTACAAACAGCCTTCAGACTTTATTCAGAAGCGATTGGAAAAATAAAAAGTGCTTCCGGAGGTTTGTTTTGAAGTCACAAAAAAAAGGCTACCGTTTGGTAACCTTTTCTGTGAACTTGGAGGGACTCGAACCCCCAACCTTCTGATCCGTAGTCAGATGCTCTATCCAATTAAGCTACAAGTCCGTTTCCGTAAATGCGCTGCAAATATATATGAATCGGTTTTTACTTCCAAATAAAGCGGCGTAAGATTGGCTAAAAAAGTTGATTATTTTCGTTTTCTCTCCTTGATTTTTGAAAATCAGAACGGTTCCGGCACCTCATAATGGTCAATAATTCGGAGGATTTCCTCGTTACCAAGCTTTTTCATGTTGGTGACCATCACATCGGAGCTGAGAAAATTCCCATACTGATTGCATTCATTCAATACCTCCCTGATGATGTCGGGAATTGGTGCTTTCAATGGAATCAATATCATCGAAGTCGCATAACGCTTCCCAAATTCCGTAAACTCAACCTCGCCTTCATGCTTCGACATGAAAAACGCCAGTTCGTTGACCAGCAAATCTTCCTGAATTTTGGTAAGGGTTTGCTCAGGCTGGTTATATGGAAAAATAAAGTAATAGCGCAGTTTATTGTTTTTTCCGCCCAAACCGGTTGAAATAAAGACCTGTTGTTCATCGAGCAGGGAACATTGCAAAACCATCCGGCTCTGTTGCAGCGATAGGACAGACCAATCTTTCAGCTCGGGCCGGGGATCTTTTGTGTAGCGTTCAATCGCACGAAAAGCATCAACTGAATCGATAAAAGCCAACTTCTGCAACAAAACCTTACACTCTTCAAAGGTTGTATCCCGTTCGTTAAGCCGGGCAATCATCTCCGGAATAAGATCGGTATCGGGGTCAATGGCTATCCCTTTGGAGGATTCAAAAAATTCCTTCTGAACATCAATATCGATGGTCTCCTCCAGGATTTTATAGTTATCAGGAATGCGATTGATTGCCCCTTTTATTTCTTCAAATATGTCATCACTTTCAAGCATCGCAATGAAATTCAGATTGATAAAACATATTTATACCTTCAGCAATTTGGCAATTTGTTGTTCGGGATCGGATGACTGAAAGATGCAATTTCCAGAAACCAAAACATTGGCTCCCGCATCAAATAAATTACGGGCATTTTGCAAGGTAACCCCTCCGTCGACTTCAATCAATGTATTTAATCCTCGGGAATCAATCATCTTGCGAAGTTTCGCAATCTTGGAATAGGTTTTTTCGATAAAAGTTTGTCCACCAAAGCCCGGGTTCACCGACATGAGCAGAACCATATCCACATCGTCGATAATTTCATCGAGCAGGCCGACCGGCGTATGGGGATTTAAACAAACACTTGCCATAATTCCCTG
>DAOQAB010000021.1:0-42419 GCA_035353695.1 Prolixibacteraceae bacterium | reverse complement strand
AGCTCCAGAAAATTGGAAGAAAGGATTGATGGAGCAATATATCTGTTCATTTTCTTTTTTTGCGTAAAAATAAACGATTCAAGTTTCTCATTTCCGATTAGCAGGCAAAAAGCCTGTCAAACGGTGCAAATTTAACTTTTTTGGGGTCACGATCGGAATAAACATTGAAGCAGAGCGTCAATGCTATTCCCCCAGATAACTTTTCAATAATTTATTACGGTAATTATTTTTAAGCTTTTTGATTGCTTTTTCTTTTATTTGCCGCACTCTCTCCCGGGTCAATCCGAATACTTCGCCAATTTCCTCGAGTGTATGCGGACGAGTACCATTTAAACCGAAATAATAGCGGATAATTTCTGCTTCGCGTTCGCCAAGCGTTGCCAGTGAACGTTCTATCTCTTTCTGGAGAGAATTATTCAGTAACCCCCGGTCAGGACTTGAAGCTTCCATATTCAATATGACATCATACAGGTTATTTCCTTCTTCGTCCCGCAACGGTGCATCCATCGAAAGATGATGTCCGGAAGCTTTGATCGCTTCTTCAATTACCTCAGGCGTCAATGCTAACATCTCTGAAATTTCTTTGGTCGTTGGTTCCCGTTGGAATTGCTGCTCCAGAATGTTAAACGTTTTGTTGATCTTATTGATGGAACCAATTTTATTCAACGGAAGCCTGACAATCCGGGCCTGTTCCGCCAGTGCCTGAAGGATCGATTGCCTGATCCACCAAACCGCATAAGAGATAAATTTAAACCCCCGGGTTTCATCAAATCGCTGGGCCGCTTTAATTAATCCCAGATTCCCTTCGTTAATAAGGTCTGGAAGGCTCAATCCCTGGTTTTGATATTGTTTGGCAACAGAAACGACAAACCGGAGGTTCGATTTGATCAGTTTTTCGAACGCATCCCGATCGCCTTTTTTGATCCGCTTCGCAAGTTCAACCTCTTTGTCGGGGGTTAATAATTCTACTTTACCAATCTCATGGAGGTATTTATCGAGAGATAATGTTTCCCGGTTTGTTACTTGTTTGGTTATTTTCAGCTGCCTCATACACCTTGTTTTGCAACTAAAAATAATTAAAAAAAAATATTTTGAAAGATATTGTGATTAATTATTGTGAGTTAAGTTGCTATTAAAAAAGACAATAAAACACAAGCAGTTGATAATCATCCAATTCAATTTAACAGAGGTTTTCTTTATTATAGCCTGCATTTCTCATAATTGTGGCAATAAAATATAAATCAGGTCTTCTCAATAGCAATTATAACCGCGAAAGTCGGCTCATCAGATAATGATCGGCTAGGACCAATGCGGCCATACTTTCAACAATCGGTACCGCACGGGGAAGAACACAAGGGTCATGCCTCCCTTTGAGGTTTATAGTTGCTTCGTTCAACTCGACATCAATGGTGCGTTGTTCTCTCAGCAACGTGGCTATCGGTTTAAATGCTACCTTAAAATAAATATCTTGTCCATTCGAAATGCCACCCTGTATTCCGCCCGAATGGTTCGTCACTGTCTTAACAACCCCATTTTCGTTGATAAAAGCATCGTTATGCTGAGAGCCATACAACCGGGTCCCTTCGAACCCCGAGCCATATTCAAACCCTTTTACCGCATTGATTCCCAACATGGCAAATCCGATATCGGCATGAAGTTTATTGAAAACCGGTGCGCCCCAACCAGCAGGAACTCCTTTGATAACACAAGCAATCGTTCCACCAACCGTATCGTGGTTCCTTCCGGCTTCCTCTATTCTTTCGATCATTCTTTCAGCCGTCCCGGGGTCCGGACAACGAACAATATTTTCTTCAATTTTGGATAAATCAAGCTCCTGATAAGGTTTCCCGATTTCAATTTCTCCTACACTATTTACAAAAGCATGAATGGAAACCGGGATACTTTCCAGTAATTGCCTGGCAATGGCACCACCAACCACCCGGGCAATGGTTTCCCTGGCCGAAGAACGGCCACCGCCACGGTGGTCGCGGACTCCATATTTCTGAAAATAGGTATAATCAGCGTGTGAAGGTCTGAAAACATTTTTCAGGTTATCGTAATCGGAAGAGTGTTGATCGTTATTCTTGACCAAAAATCCAATAGGGGTTCCGGTTGTTTTTCCATCAAAAATTCCTGAAAGAAATTCAACCGAGTCGCTTTCCTTTCGTTGTGTAGTAATCTTTGACTGGCCAGGTTTCCGGCGATCCAATTCGCTCTGGATTTTTTTCATGTCGATACACAGACCGGCGGGGCATCCATCGATAACGCCCCCAATGCCAACCCCGTGCGATTCACCAAATGTGGTGATCCTGAATATATTTCCAAAACTATTCACACGTATAGATCTTTTAAATCAGTATTTAGCATCCGCAGCTTCCTGAGCCGCAACTATCGGAATTACAACTATCGGAATCGCATCCGCATCCGCACGAAGGCATCAATTCATCTTCTGTAGCTTCTCTTACCTCAATAATGTTTCCGGTGAAATGTAAATTCACACCAGCCAGAGGGTGATTGAAATTCATCACAAGTACATCTTCTTTTATGTCGACAACCGTACCATTCATTCGTTGTCCATTGGATGCCTGCATTGGAACAATGGCTCCGGTATAAAAACGTTCTTCATCAAACTGACCGTCAATAATGAATAAATCTTTGGGAAGATCAACAACTGCTTCCGGATCAACTTCGCCATAAGCTTCATCGGCTGTGAGTGTCATTTCGAAGTCATCGCCTTGCTTTAGGCCTGTCAGATTCGACTCAAAAGCGGGGAGCATTTGTCCTATACCATAAACAAATTGTAATGGATATTCTTCAGTAGTCTGTTCAATCACTTTGCCATCTTTACCTTCTGCCCTGAGAACATAACTGAGGGTCACCATTTTATTAACAGAAATATTCATTTTGTGTTTTTTAAATTAATAAGTGTTCGCAAATTTAACTAATTTGCCTTCAGTAACAATTTTAAGTTGGAATAGTTCACTACATTTCATCCTTTATTAATGCAGACCTATGGTGGCAGAATTATCGGATAACACTAAAAAAAAATGAATCTTTTTTGTTTATTAATTGTTTATGCTGTATAATTGCAATGAATTTTCAAAAGACAATTCATACACACGACTCATTTCCGATAAAAATTATAATCAATAAAATCTTTATAATTGCCTTGTAGTCAATGTCAGGCAAAAACATTAATATGATATGTACGATATTATCGAATTGAACCAAAAGTTGGTAACCGATCTCAGGGAGATCGCAAAAGAACTTCAGATCAAGAAAGCAGAAAAACTTAAAAAGCAGGAACTCGTTTATAAAATTCTTGACACTCAGGCAATTCTGGCATCTGAAAGCAAAACCAAGCAAAACAAGCCAACACCTCAAAAGCCACAGGATATTCCTCCTGCTGAAATGCCCCAAGAGAAAGAATCCGCATTCAAACGCAAAAGGCTTAGGATTACCCATATTAAAGAAGAGAAGGTCCAAATAGTTTCAAAAGAATCTCCTAAACCGGAACCTGATAAAAATACAGAAGAAATTACCGCCAAACCCGATCTATTCTCACCCAAATCGGATTCCCCTGATGAAAAAAAGAATGAACCAAAAAACATTCTTCCATTTAGCAGAAGACCAGAAAACGATAATCGACTACGAAAAAACTTCAATCAGCCCAATAACCGGGAAGACGACAAAAACAACGGAGCTTCAATTCAGGAAAAGAGAGATAAACCGAGAGAGTGGAATGGCCCTCGGGATAAAAACGAACGCAATTTTGAACGATTTAATCAAAATCAGGGACCCAAAAAAGATCAACGGGATAATCAACCGACACCGCAGCCAGAGAAAAGCTATCAGCGACCGGATGAACGTCCATTGATTGTCAAAGCAGAACCTGAAACAGAAATTTCTGACGAAAAAATTGATACTCCAGTTACCGAACCAATTGAAAAGAAAATTGAAAGAGCTCCCGAGCGTCCGGTAATGGATAGGCCACAAGGAGAACAAGGTGGTTTTAACCAACAAAGACAAAACTTCAAAAAAGGACCGGAAAAAACCATTTTCGATTTCGAAGGACTGATCACCAACTCTGGCGTATTGGAAATTATGCAGGATGGATACGGGTTCCTCCGTTCATCGGATTATAACTATCTGAATTCACCTGATGATATATATGTTTCTCAGTCGCAGATTAAACTGTTTGGTCTAAAAACAGGAGATACGGTTAAAGGAACCATCAGGCCTCCCAAAGAAGGGGAGAAGTATTTTCCATTAATCAAAGTGCTGGAAATTAACGGCAGGGCACCTGAGTATGTTCGCGACCGGGTTCCGTTCGATCATCTAACCCCACTTTTTCCAAATGAAAAGTTCAATTTGTGTGATAAAGGAAATGCTTCGTTATCGGTACGAATTGTCGACATTTTTGCGCCCATTGGGAAAGGCCAGCGCGGATTAATTGTGGCTCAGCCAAAGACCGGTAAAACAGTATTGTTGAAAGATATTGCCAATGCGATTTCTGCCAATCATCCCGAAGTTTACATGATTGTTCTTTTGATCGATGAACGTCCGGAAGAGGTTACCGATATGGCCCGTAGCGTAAATGCGGAGGTTGTTTCATCTACGTTTGACGAACCGGCAGAACGACACGTGAGGGTCGCAAACATTGTTCTTGAAAAGGCTAAACGTTTAACCGAATGCGGCCACGATGTGGTTATTCTGCTTGACTCAATAACCCGTTTGGCTCGTGCTTACAACACAGTACAACCTGCATCGGGTAAGGTATTGTCGGGTGGTGTTGATGCCAATGCATTGCACAAGCCCAAACGTTTCTTTGGTGCGGCCCGTAACATTGAAGAGGGTGGTTCGCTGACGATTTTGGCTACTGCTTTGACCGAGACCGGTTCAAAAATGGATGATGTAATTTTTGAAGAGTTCAAAGGAACTGGTAATATGGAATTGCAACTTGACCGGAAACTGTCAAACAAACGAATATTCCCGGCTGTGGATGTTACGCTTTCGAGTACTCGCCGCGACGATTTACTGCTCCATAAGGCTATGCTTGATAAAATCTGGATTCTTCGTAATTACCTTGCCGATATGAATTCGGTTGAATCGATGGAATTTATCCGCGACAGGCTTTTAAAAACTGATACCAATGAAGAATTCCTCATCTCGATGAACGACTAAAATCAGAATTTATTTATACTGAATAAAACCTCCGAAACCATTGATTTCGGAGGTTTTTTCTTTGTATTATTCAAGGAGTTCGTAATCGTGCATCGAATTGTGAGGATTGATTATCTTTCGTTTTTGAAATGTTGCGGTCATACATGATGCAATAAATGTTCATTTGGTTAGTTTTTTCTGAAAAGTAGAATCGTTTTGCAGTATGGAAAATAGGAATTTTAAATATCTGGTTCTGGGCTTATTGTTATCTTTTGTATTAACAGTCGTCGCCAAAAATCCAACGAATGAGACTCTTGGATACACCATTCGTTATGGTCAGATTATAGGAGGAAAAGCATCTATTTCGACCACACACCGGGAGAAAGATGGAAAAGAGATGATCTTTTCTGAGATGAAAATGCAGAGTACCGGCAGTGCCAGTTCGATGTTTTCAATCAATAATACCTATTCCAGCTATATCGATCCGGTAACTTTTTTGCCCAGGAAAACCATCTATAAAATATCGGAACAGGATATGCAGTATGATGACGAAGTTACTTTTTTTCAGGAAGATGGCAACTTATTCAGCAATGAACTGGGATGGGATGAATTCAACGGTAAAATCCTTGATGCGGTATCAATGATCTGCAATTTCCGGTTTTCAGGGCAGCTGAATGAGATGAAGCCTGGTGAGATTTTCCAATTTTCCTATTGGGATATCAACGAGGTTTATACACTTAAAATGAGGTATTGTGGTGTCGAAGAGATTCAAACCAGCATGGGAAACTATTCCTGTTTGAAAATTGAGCCGGTACAAGTTAAAGGAAAGGATGCCGAAAAGCGGATGCCTTTTTCGGTCTGGATTACCAACAATGAACAGAAATTGCCGGTATTGATCCAGTTTAGCATGAAAGTTGGTTCAATCCGCTGCGAACTCGATTCGATAAAAGGCGAAGGGTAGAATTCGATCCTGTATTTTCTTACCCGTTTCATTTCAGGTTAACTTTACCCTATCTCAGGAATTTGTTCCTTTTGAACTCTTTGCTGTCAAACGGTTTTTTATACTTTTGCTTCACAATTTAGAAAAATACAAACGATGAATATTGCATATTCCTGGTTGAAAGAGTACATCAACATTGACCTTGCTCCGGTGAAAGTAGGGGAGATCCTTACCGGACTTGGGCTTGAAGTTGGTAGTATTGAAGAGGTTGAAACCGTCAAAGGCGGATTGAAAGGACTGGTTATTGGTGAGGTCGTCACCTGCGAAAAGCATCCCGATTCGGATCACCTGAGCAAAACAACAGTCGATGTAGGTGGCGAAGGTTTGCTCCCCATTGTGTGCGGGGCTCCCAATGTTGCTGCCGGCCAAAAGGTTGTGGTGGCTACAGTGGGCACAACCCTTTATGATGGCGATAAAGAGTTTACCATTAAAAAATCAAAGATCAGGGGCGAAGCTTCCGAAGGGATGATCTGTGCGGAGGATGAAATTGGTCTCGGAACCAGTCATGCCGGCATCATGGTTCTCGATCCTTCGGCAGTACCGGGAACTCCGGCTTCAACCTATTTCCATATCGAAAATGATTATGTCATTGAAGTTGATCTGACTCCAAACCGGATCGATGCTGGTTCCCACATTGGGGTGGCCCGCGATCTGGCTGCTTTTTTGAAACAATCACAGAATATTGAATATAAGAGACCTTCGGTGGATGCATTCAAGGTCGATAACCAGGATCGGGTGATTCCGGTAGAAATTGGAACACCGGCTGCTTGTCACCGTTATGCGGGAGTCTCCATTAGTGGGGTTGAAATTAAAGAGTCACCGGCATGGCTGAAAAACCGGCTGAAGCTGATCGGTTTAAATCCAATCAACAATGTGGTCGATGTGACCAACTATGTACTGATGGAGACCGGACAACCACTTCATGCTTTTGATGCTTCGGAAATTTCCGGGGGAAAAGTGATTGTAAAGACACTTGCCCAGGGAACAAAATTTATAACCCTCGACGGCGTTGTGCACGAATTGCATTCCGATGACCTGATGATCTGCAACGGAAATTCAGAACCTATGTGCATTGGCGGGGTTTTTGGCGGTGAAAAATCGGGCGTAAAAGATACAACCACCACGGTCTTCCTCGAAAGTGCGTGGTTCGATTCGGTATATATCCGTAAAACAGCCCGTCGTCATGGACTGAATACCGATGCTTCGTTCCGTTTTGAACGCGGAACCGATCCCGATGGAGTGATTTATGCACTTAAAAGGGCTGCCTTGTTGATCCAGGAGACTGCTGGTGGCAAAATATCTTCCGACATTGTCGACATCTATCCGGAGCCTGCAAAAGCTTTCGAAGTCGAACTGAACCTGAAAAATGTGTCGCGCCTGATTGGTCTTGAGATTCCGGTTGAAACCATCAAAAACATACTTACTTCGCTCGAAGTTGAAATTATAGCCGAAAACGGAGATCAGTTTTCTCTGAAGGTTCCGCCATACCGCGTGGATGTGCAGCGTGAAGCCGATGTAATCGAGGATATCCTGAGGGTTTATGGTTACAACAATGTTCATCCCGGAAGAACAGTACATTCCAATCTTCAGTTTTCACAGGGAGTCGACAAGGAGAAAATCAAAAACATGGTTTCCGACTTGTTGGTTTCAAATGGGTTCAACGAAATCTGGTCGAATTCGCTGACCAAATCGTCCTACTATGACAACCTGGAGACCTTTAAGGCTGAAAATACGGTGATGATATACAATCCGCTGAGCCAGGATTTGAATGCTATGCGTCAGTCGTTGCTGTTCGGCGGATTGGAAGCCATTTTGCGAAATACCAACTTCGGTAATCCCGATTTAAAACTTTTTGAATTTGGGAATACCTATTTCTTTAAAAATAAAGAAAGCCTGAAAGCGACTGCTGAAAATTACTACGAAGAGATGCATTTATGCCTCTTTGTTACCGGTAAAAAAGGTGGCGAAAACTGGATTACACCTGCAGGAAACAGCTCTTTTTATGAGTTGAAAAGTTATGTAACTGCCGTGTTGAAGAAATTAGGGATCAATATTGAAAAATTGAAGACCGAGTCGGTTAAAAACGATATCATTGAAGAAGGGTTGGCTTATCGCCGTGGCGATGGGAAGACGTTTGCTGAGTTTGGCTTTGTCAGTGGTTCTCTTTTGAAAAAGGCAGAAATTGATAACGATGTATACTATGCCGATTTCAACTGGGATTTTGTACTTCAACAGGCTGCCAATGTGAAATTCAATTACACCGAGTTGCCGAAATTCCCTGCGGTTCGTCGCGACCTGGCTTTGCTGGTCGATGAGTCGGTCACCTTCACCAAATTAAAAGAGGTGGCAAAGAAGACTGAAAAGAGCCTTTTGCGCGAAGTGGATGTTTTCGATGTGTACAAAGGCGATAAATTACCAGCTGGTAAAAAGTCTTATGCCCTTAGTTTTATCCTTCGCGACGATGAGAAAACACTCAATGAACAGGTGATTGAACGTACGATGAACCGTTTGATCGGGATGTTTGAAAAAGAATTAGGAGCAAAACTGAGATAGTATTTTTTTTCTATATTTTTTAAAAGATGGAATAAGAGCACCTGACGGGCTTTTATTCCATTTTTTTTATGGAGCATCGGCTAAGTCCATTTTTAGCCGTAATTTCAGGTACTAAAAACGGTTGGGTGAGAAATAATGTACAACTAAGTGCTTGTCTTCAAATTATCAACAAAATTATTTGCTATTTTTTCAAAGCGAGCGATTGGTTAAAAGTGCAAGTTTTTTAAACATACGATATGGCAGTAGTTCGATAATTTGGATTATTTCATTCATTGAATAATCGTCAGGGCTTTGTTCCCTGTAAATCGGATAAACCATATACAATGAAAAATATAAAACCTATACCATTATTAATAGCAGCTTTTATTTGTTCAACGGTTATTTCATGCAACCCTGCTCAGGAAAAGAGAATCAAAACCGGAGACCGGGATAAAGTTGATTATAAGGTTTTGCCGTTTGAATTGACCGATGTTAAATTACTCGATGGACCATTCAAACATGCTACCGAATTGGATGAAAAGACCTTACTGAATTACCAACCCGATCGGTTGCTGGCAAATTTCAGAAAAGAAGCTGGTTTGCAATCCAACGCTGAACACTATGGTGGATGGGAAGGCAATACCATTTCGGGTCATACGCTCGGACATTATCTGAACGCCCTTTCCATGATGTACCAAACAACCGGTAAAAAGGAGTTTCTTGATCGTGTAAATTACATTGTCGATCAGTTGGATGAATGCCAGAAAGCTACAGGTAATGGCTATATCGGTGCATTTCACGATGGAAAACGAATTTTTGAAGAAGAAATCGCCAAAGGGAATATCCGCTCTCAGGGCTTTAATCTGAATGGTCTTTGGTCTCCGATTTATACCATGCACAAAGTGATGGATGGTTTGTACCATGCTTATCATTATTGTGGAAATGAAAAGGCACTTCAGGTTGAAATGCGTTTTGCCGACTGGCTTGGTGGCATTATGAAGAATCTGAGCGATGAGCAGGTTCAGCAGGTGCTTAACTGTGAATTTGGAGGGGTTAACGAAGCGCTGGCCGAGTTGTATGCAGCTACTGGTGACGAGAAATACCTGAATTTGGCGAAGGTGTTTTATCACAAAGATATTCTAAATCCGCTGGCACAAGGCGTTGATATTCTTTCAGGGAAACATGCTAATACCCAGTTCCCTAAATTGATCGGGCTGGCACGGATTTATGAACTTACCGGAAATGAGATGGATCGAAAAACGACTGAATTTTTTTGGAACCGGGTTGTTCATCACCACTCGTATGTTACCGGGGGAAATGGCGATCACGAGTATTTTGGGCCTGCTGATTCACTAAACGACCGTTTAAGTAACGAAACAACCGAGACCTGCAATGTTTATAACATGCTGAAACTTTCAGAACATCTTTTTGAGTGGGCTGGAACGCCCGATGTGGCCGATTTTTATGAACGGGCTCTTTTCAACCAGATCCTCTCATCTCAGAATCCGGTCGACGGGAGAGTTATTTACAATCTTTCGCTCGAAATGGGTGGGCATAAGGAGTATCAGGATCCGGAATGGTTTACCTGCTGTATTGGCACCGGGATGGAGAATCATTCAAAATATGGAAAAAATATTTACTATCACAACAACGAAGCGCTTTATGTAACTCAGTTTATCGCTTCAGAACTGAATTGGAAGGATAAAGGGGTTAAGATAATTCAGCAGACCAGTTACCCCGAAGAACAGAGTACTTCACTTACCATTGAATGTTCCCAACCGGAGAAATTTTTGTTGAAAGTTCGATATCCTTCATGGGCACAGAAAGGAATGTCGGTTTTGGTTAATGGGAAAAAACGGAACTTGGATGCCCAGCCGGGAAGTTTTGTGATCGTTGGTGAAAAATGGGAAAATGGCGACAAAGTAGAGATCAAACTTCCGTTTTCGCTCCGGCTTGAGTCGATGCCCGATAATGCCAGCAGGGTGGCTGTATTCTATGGTCCACTGGTGCTGGCCGGAGATCTTGGCCCGGAAATGGGCGATTCGACCCACGATCCCATGTATGTTCCAATCATCATGACCAAAGACCAAAATCCGGAAAACTGGATTGTTCCGGTTACAGGTGAAGTTAATACATTCAAAACATCGAATGTAGGTAAACCACGCGATGTGGTATTAAAACCTTTCTATCAATATTACAACCGCGATTATTCCATTTATTGGGATATGTACAGTGCCGAAGAATGGAGCAACTATCAAACGCAATATCAGGCCGAACAGGCAAAAAGAAAAGAGCTGGAATCCCGGACAATCGATGTTTTCCGTATGGGAGAAATGCAGCCCGAGAGAGACCACCAGTTTCGCGATGATAAATCGTGGGTTGGCGAGCATAAAACAAAAAAGTTTCGTGAAGTTGAGAGGAATGGGTCTATGTCTTTTCGAATGAATGTTTTAAAAGATAAGCCAGTGTCACTTGTGTTGGAATATTGGGGCGGTTTTTCAGGAATGAAAACCTTTGATATTCTGGTGGAAGGACAAGTTATTGCGACTCAGGATTTGGATAAGATTACCGGAAGCAAATTCGTATACGTAACCTATGACCTGCCCGATGAACTGATTCAGAATAAAAAAGCTATTGAAGTAAAAATTGTACCCAAAAAAGGTCATCGGGCCGGACCTGTTTTTACGGCCATGACCATCAAACACTAATACATTTACTTATAGATCAGATTAATATGAAAAAAAATTATAAAGAATACATTTTACTTTTTGCATTTTTCTTTTTGGGCACGTTGGTGTCGATGGCACAGGAAAACATTGCATCGAAGGCAAGTGCCCTTAAAACTTCTTTTGTTTCGACCTGGGAAACACTGAGTGCAATCAACGATGGTTATGAGCCACAGAGTTCAACCGACAAAGGACCGGGAGCCTATGGTAACTGGAATTATTCCGATCATTTTAATGAATGGAACTGGGTGGAATACGATTTTGCCGATTATTATCTTATTTCAAAGTCAGAAGTTTACTGGTGGACCGATGGTGGAGGCATTCAAATCCCTTATGATACCTATGTAACCTGTTATAATATCTACACCGGTAAATGGGAAACACCAGCCAATGTAACCGGAAATGGTGTTCTGGCCGATCAATACAACGTGACGACCTTTTCTCCTTTTTTGACGAACAAAATCAGGGTTTACTGCATCAGTACTATTGCGCAGGGAATTCTGGAATGGAAAGTTTACGGTGAACAACAGGATAATATCCCCTCAAAATCTACGGCAACTCTTTCTGGCAGTTTAACCAAAGGTTCTGAAAGCCAACTAATGCTGGTTGCTAAAGATGGATCGGGAAAGCCGGTTAAGGGCTATTCTTTTCATGTAAATCTACAAATCCTGAATGCAATTACCGATACACAGGAAGAATATATTGTTGATGGAAAATTGGTTACATCCGATTCATCGTCGATTACTTCAACAGCCACCGATTCAACCGGAACATCGGTTGTTTCATTGTCACTTCCTTCAACAATCGATCCAAACGATGGTATCGAAATTTCAGTTTGTTTAAATAATGGCTTTACGGTGGTTTCAGAGTATTCCTATTATGAACCGGGTTTGGTTCCTCCTGTATTGGTTGCCGATGATAGTGAAAATACAGTAGACCATTCCATTGCTATCACTTTTGAAGATGATCAGACATGGCGCGAAAAGATTACCACAGTGAAGGTTGAAGGAGAGTCGTTAACTTCTGCTGATTATGAGTTGTCAGAAGGAATACTCGTTTTGAAACCATCATCGGGTAATGCACTTCTTACTAAAGCTGGTGTAAAAGAGATTGAAGTGGATGCGCTAGGTTATGAGTCTGTAACCCTCTCACAAACAATAGATGCTGGTGTAATAAGTTATGAAAATTCGTTTGTTAGCGACACTAAAATATATTCTCCTTCAACGACGAAGATTTCCGTTTATGCTTACGATGCTTATAAAAATCCAATTGAAGGTTATTCTTTCCGGTATGATGTTGAAGTTGTAAATAGCGATAAGACCAACGACGAAGAATATGTGGTTGAAGGTTCGAAAACAAGTGCCAGTACTTCGGGAAATGTGCTTTCTGCCACCGATTCAACCGGAAAAACAACATTGACCGTAATCGTTCCTGAAACGGTTGATGTAAATGACGGAATTGTTTTCCAGTTAAAGAGTAGAGATAACCTCTCGGCTATTGGCAGGAAAAAGGGCTATATCCATTCAGCAAAAGACAAAGTAGTATATATCCCGTCAGAATTGAAGAAACACAAGGAATTTAGCTGGAACCAAACAGCCCAGACTGATAATTTTGCCGCTTTTTGGGGCTCTAAAACGGGAAGTGATCCGTTGCATCCGTTGGATGGCTCAAGTTTCGATCCGTATGAGATCCTTGAAGGCCTTGAAAGCTATTATTCGTTTTATGTCGATTCCATGAAGTTTATTCTGAATCCCGACTCGTTGAACATGGGCAAATACAAATTTGTCGTTATCTTTTTCGATACCTGGAATTCGGGTTATACCAGTACGGGATCGGCTTATGGTGGCTCTGTCGATGGTGTCATTGGTGCTATGTGGATGTCTCCAATAACCGGCTTTGTGGTTGCCCACGAATTTGGTCATGCCTGTCAGGCAATGATCCCCATTCAATATCCCGGAAAAGGTTTCAAAAACAAAGATGATGGCCATCAGGTAGGTATGTATTGGGAAGCATGTGCCAATTATATGGCTTATCTGTCGACTGGTTCTACAGGAAATATGATTACTCCGCTCTTTATGAATACTTCGATGCTTCAATATTTGAGCACCATCGACTCCCGTCAGTACGAATCGGTGTATGTTCCTTCATACATCATCGATAAATTTGGAATTGAAGCGCTGGGAAAACAGTGGAGGTCCGCCGATGTAGGCGACAATCCTTTCGATGCCATGATGAAAGGGCTGGGAATGACCCGTGAAGAAATGCGTCGTGAAGCAGGGTTTTGGGCGATGCACAATGTAACCTGGGATTATTCAATTGGCAATTTGGTGAAAAGTGTGTTGAATAGTCAGGATCCGTCAGCTGTTTGCCGGAAATATACTTACCTCCAGAAAGTGGAAGGTGAAACTGGTTCTTATATTGTTCCGTGCGAAATGGCACCCGCTGATTATGGCTACAATATTATTCCAATATTCCCGAATAATGGAGCAACCTCAATTACCGCAGAGCTAACCGGATTTGACAATACCCCTTCGGGTGGCGGAGGCTGGAGTTATGGCTTTGTCGCAGTTGATGCCGAAGGAAAACCTCGCTATGGCAATGTCGCTCTCGAAACCGATGGTCAGGCAACACTTTCCATCGAACCAACCGACTCCTTGTTTTATCTGGTTGTAACCGGAACACCGGTAAAGACCAATACCTATGCATGGACACCCAACTGGGTAAAAGAATACCGGTTCCCTTATTCACTTCAGTTTGAAAATGCACTTCCTGCAGGTGATAAAGATGGATACAATTCTCAGAAAAACAGCGTTACAGGGGCACCACATTCCAATGGAGGAGGTTGGGTGGCTTCTACTGCGACAGTAGCATCTACTGCCTACGTCGGACCGAATGCCCAGGTGCTGGGAAAGGCTAAGGTAAGTGGTAATGCCCGTGTTGAGGATTATGCTGTTGTACAAGGTTCTTCGCAGGTGAAAGATGATGCGGTTGTCCGGGATAATGCCATAGTTGGAAATACAGCTGTTGTAAGCAACAATGCTCTGATTGAAAAAGCTGCCCGGGTATATGGAGGTAAAATTTCAGGGAATGGCGTGGTGACCGGTAGTGCCGTTGCTTTTAATTGTAATATTTCGGCTAATGCGGTTTTGAAGGATATTGCCTGGGTTTCAAAATTGACGTTATCTGGTACAGCAATCGTGGGAGGCGACATGTTGAGTTTTGCTACCTGTTCGGAGGGAGTCTATTTAAGCGAAAATCAGTTGAAGTGTAATAGTTCGTTATGGAACGATAATTTTACGTTGGATATCAATCAAGTAGTCGAAGAATATTATTATCCGTTTGGTGATATTCCTCAATTTCCCGATAATGTACAGGCCCATGCGCTGAATGGTTCGTCGGTTGTGCTATCGTGGGATGAGGCGTTGGATAATGAAAAGATCATCAATTACATTGTCTTTCAGAATGGGAAGGCAATTCACCTGGCAACCGGTACTTCCGATACTATTACTGGTCTGAAACCTGAAACTTCCTACACATTTTCATTACGGGCCCGCGACAATGCCGGGAATATATCGGAGAAAAGTGAAGAAGTAAAAATAACCACTCCTGTTTCTGCTTCTCGATGGTCTGATAATCCATTTGATTTTTCCATTATGCCCAATCCGGTGACCGAACGTTTTGCAATTGATGTTACAGGTGCTCAAAATGCACAGCTGACTATCATTAATTTAGTGGGAGAAGAGGTTTATCAAACACCGGTAGAAGGTACGCTCTCGCTCGATAAGAATTGTGTTCAAAAGAGTGGAATCTATTTTGTGACGGTCAAAAATGGCGAAAGAACGATAACGAAGAAATTAGTTGTTCGATAAATATGAATATCATGGGGAATAAACTTTTTGTATTGGTACTGTTCTGCAGTTTTCTGTTTCCTTTTCCCGGTTTTACCGAAAGCGGATTGAAAGATCAGGGAAATGGAAATCCGTTGGTTCCCGGTTATTTTGCCGACCCGACAATAAAAAAGTTTGGAAACACTTTCTATCTCTATGCGACTACCGATGGGGTTAAGCTGGCATCAGGTCAACCTACGGTGTGGATCAGCAAGGACTTTGTAAACTGGTACAACTACGAGCTCGATATCAAAGTTCCCGACGGACTTACTAATTGCTGGGCTCCCGATGTAATTCACACCGCCGATGGGAAATATATATACCTGATGGGCAACTGCGAGTTCGGTTGCAATATTTATGGTTATGTTTCCGGTTCCCCCATGGGGCCCTGGACTCCGGTCAATAACGGAGAACCAATTATCCCTGTGGGTACCGGCAAGAAGGATCTTCCGGCACTCGATGCCCAGTTTCTGGTCGATGACGACGGAGCTGTTTATGCATACTTTGGCACCTGGTGTACTTCGTTTGGAGGGGTAGGATGGGCTAAACTGAACCCTCAGTGCTGGACTGTTGAAAAACAGGGATTTATACCTATTGCCGAGCTTCCCAAAGCATTTGAAGCTTGTTATCCGATGAAACGGAATGGAAAATACATCTTGATGTACTCGTCGGGCGACTGCCGTTTAAGCAGCTATGCAGTCCATTATGCCTGGGCTGATACACCAACCGGATCATTTCATTATGGCGCCAATAATCCAGTTTTGAGCAGCAATGCCGATGGAACGGTCGATAGCCCTGGTCATCATTCGGTTATTGAAGTGGATGGGCAATATTACATTATTTATCACCGTCACGATAATCCGCACAGTTCGGGTGGCATGTTCCGTCAGGTTTGTGCCGATAAGCTGGTTTTTGCCAACGATACAACCATTGAAAAAGTAATTCCTACCCATACCGGAATTGGTTTGTTGGGAAAAGATCAGGTTCCGTATAAGAATCTTGCATTGGGAGTTAAAGCTTCGGCTTCCTCTTTTTACAAAATGAAAGCTGAACCCAATCATTTTTCACCCAAAGGAATTGATTACGAATACACGCCTTCGCTGGCTGTTGATGATAACAACGGAACACTTTGGAAAGCATCTTCCGGCAGATTGCCCCAATCGCTGGTAATTGATCTTGGCAAAACCGTTGAGGTGAAGCGGATTGAAACTCAGTTTGAACATGCAGAATTCTATTATCAGTACAAACTTGAAATTTCAACTGACAGTATTCACTGGCAGTTGTTTGCCGACCGTACAGACAATCGCAGAAGCGGTTCTCCGATGATCGATGATCACAATCTTCCGGCCCGATTTATCCGGTTGTCCATTACTGGAACAGAAAAACCAGGGCTCTATGCGGCGGTATGGAACATCAAAGTCTATGATTCTTTGTTTGATGTTCCCTCATTTCAAAATAAGGAAGTGACCAATGAAACAGATAATGTTCGTTCTGAAAGCAGGCTGGTCAATTTGAATGTAGCGAAACGAAAGGTCGGAACAACACTGAGAGGTGCTAAAAACAAGGGAACACTTGGCGGAACTTTTGAGTCAATAGGAAATCCGGTAGTGGTTTCTGTCAATCAGGTAAAAGCCATTCAGTTTGATGGAAATTCCGAGCTAAAATTATCGGTTAAAGCGCCTTCTTCATTGGAATGGAATTCGGCTTTTACCGCCTCAGCCTGGGTTCTTAATCCGGAGATTGGCGACGGTGAATGCCTGATGGTTTGGAATTCGCGCGATAACATGCTTATGGGATCCTATGCGGCTATGGGATATGGGAAGGAAAATTACGGTGCTGTTGCCCATGGCGATGGATATATCGATATCCCGTTCAGGAAACTTCCTGAAGCAGGGAAGTGGCATCACCTTGCTGTGTCGTTCGATGGTATGATAGAGAATATTTATGTGGATGGAAAGCTTGACTCGCAGCTTCCACTGAATCTTTTTGTGCAAAACGACACCATTCGCATCGGTGCGTCGGGTGAACCATCTGAAAACTTTTCAGGCTATATAGCTAACATTCAATTGTTTGATTATTCAATGGATGCTGCAGGAATAGAAAAATTGTTGAAAGAAACCCAGCCCGGAGCGTTAAATAAGAAGTAGGAAAATTTTAATGCAAAATAGATCTAAACAGATGATGACAATGAAGAGAAATGTGATATCAATTGCTTTAGCCGAAATGGTTGTGGCAACCTCGTTGTTGTGTATGATTGGCTGTACTTCGAAGCCAATTGCCGACAGTAGTGCCATCGAACCGGTTCCGTTTACATCCGTGAAGCTGACCGATCCGTTTTGGGCACCTCGGATTATGACCAACCAGAAAGTGACCATCCCCATTGCCATTGAGCAATCGACGGTAAGCGGGCGTATCAAAAACTTCGAAATCGCCGGAGGAAAGTGCAAAGGAAAATTCTGTTCCGAATATCCTTTCGACGATTCCGACATCTACAAAATTATTGAAGCAGCCAGCTATTCCATCATGTCAAATCCAGACCCGAAACTTGAGGCGATCGTCGATTCGCTGATTGATAAAGTTGGAAAGGCGCAGGAACCCGATGGCTATCTTTATACCATTCGTACCATCAATGGCGACGATTCGCACGACTGGATTGGAAAACGGTGGGAGAAAGAGCACATACTCAGTCACGAAACCTATAATTTGGGGCATCTTTTTGAAGCTGCAGCCGCTCATTATCAGGCAACAGGAAAACGCACCCTGCTTGATGTAGCCATTAAAGCAGCCGATTTGCTCGACCATGTGTATGGTTGGGGAAAACGGGAAGATTTCACAGGCCATCAGGAAGTTGAACTTGGGCTGGTTAAGTTGTACAATGTGACCGGTGAAAAACGTTACCTCGATTTGGCAAAATTCTTCCTCGATGTACGCGGAAAAGTTCCCGGAGGCGATGAATACAACCAATCGCAAAAACCGGTGGTTGAACAAACCGAAGCCGTTGGACATGCCGTTCGTGCTACCTACATGTATGCTGCTATGGCCGATATTGCTGCAAAATTTAAGGATGAATCCTATAACCATGCAAACCGTGCCATCTGGAACGATATGGTGGGTACGAAGATTTATGTTACCGGAGGGATTGGTGCTTCGGGCGGGAACGAGGGGTTTAGCGAAAAATACAATTTGCCCAATATGTCAGCTTATTGCGAAACCTGTGCTTCAGTTGGAATGATTATCTGGAATTACCGGATGTTTTTGGCCGATGGCGATGCAAAATATTACGATGTGCTGGAGCGTACCCTTTACAATGCCTTCCTTTCGGGAGTTTCTCTCAATGGCGACCGTTTTTTCTATCCCAATGTGCTCGAATCGATGGGGCAGCACAACCGTGGAAAATGGTTTGGTTGTGCCTGTTGCCCGCCCAATGTGGCCCGTTTGTTGCCTTCGTTGCCAGGATATGTGTATGCAAAATCAGCTTCTTCAGTGTATGTGAACCTGTTTGCCGATAATACAGCCAAATTTCCGTTCAATGGCCAAGACCTTGAGTTGATTCAAAAAACCGAATATCCCTGGAAGGGGAGTGTTGAAATCAATGTTCGTCCCGAAAAGAAAGAAAAGTTTAACCTGAAGATCCGTATTCCCGGATGGTCGGAAAACAATGCCATAACCGATAGCCTTTATGCATTCGAAAACCCTGAAAACACAAAAGTGGTAATTAAGGTAAACGGAAGTAAAGTAAATGCCGTTCGCGAAAAAGGATATGCCGTGATTACCCGTAACTGGAAAGATGGTGATCAGGTTACGATCAATTTTCCGATGGATATCCGTTATATAAAAGCTGACGACCGGGTTGTGGCTGATCGCGAGCGGGTTGCCATACAACGCGGCCCCATGGTCTATTGTGCCGAATGGCCCGATAACAACAAAGGAAATGTGCTGAGCCTGATGTTCGACAAACAGCCACCGGTTTCTTCCTCTTACGATTCAAACCTGCTGAATGGGGTGATAACCATTAAAACCAAAGCCAAACAGGTAACCCGCGGTATCGATTCTTCGTTTACCTATTCCGATCCGGTAGATGTTACCTTGATTCCTTATTATAGCTGGAATAACCGTGGTCCGGGCGAAATGATGGTTTGGTTACCTACCAGCGAAAAGAGTGTTTATCCGCAGCCAGCACCTACCATTGCCAACAAAAGTATCGTAACGGCCAGTGTGCCGTCGCCAGCTCTGAAAGTTGCGCTGACCGATCAGTATGAACCATTGAATTCAAACGATCACACCCGTCCGTTTTACCACTGGTGGCCCAAAAACAATTCGTGGGAATGGGTTCAGTATGATTTCGAAAAAGTAGAAACCGTCTCTTCTTCAAAAGTTTATTGGTTCGACGATGGCCCATGGGGAGGATGCCGCGTGCCTGCAGCCTGGGAGCTTCAATACAAGTTTGGAGATAAATGGTTACCTGTAAAAGCAAAATCGGCTTATAAAGTATCCAAAAATGGCTGGGATCAAATGGAATTCGAACCAGTTGCAACCACTGCCATGCGCCTGAGGGTTAAATTACCCGAAAAATTTTCAACAGGCATTCACGAATGGTCTGTTCAATAGTGGATTATGTACATAAAAATATAGTAAGAAGTCAAAATTCCTTGTGTTTTTTGAGTAAAAAAAATGTTATGAAGAAAAGAAATCTGTTTTTTAACCTTGCCTTGATGTCTTTGTTCATCTTTTCCGGTGGATATTCCTCGATGGCACAAACAAATCTGGCATTGACAGCGACTGTTTCCACCTCGTACGTTTCGAGTTGGGAAACACTGGATGCAGTAAAGGACAATTACCAGCCGTCGAGTTCCTCGGACAAAGGTTCTGGAGCTTATGGCAACTGGAAAGGTGCTAGTTATTACAACACATGGGAATGGGTTGAGTATTCATTTACCCGAAAGAATAAGATTGATTCGGTTCGCGTTTACTGGTGGACCGATCAAAGTGATCCTAATTCGGCTGCAGGAATTCAAATCCCTTATGAGGCTTATGTCGAATACGGCGATTGTGGCTCGTTGCAAAAAGCTGGCAATATTGGGGTCGAAAGAAATAAGTACAATACATTGGTTATTAACAAGGAAGCTTTTAAGGTACGTGTTAATATGATCAGTACGGCTGCTACCGGGATTCTCGAATTTCAGGTTTTTGGTTCTCTCGGAGAAGAGACTGGATTAATCCCTTATATTCAAGTCAATGAACAATCATCGCAACAGATCAGTCAGGTAACTGTAAAGTTTGGAGATAAGCTTGTTCTGAGTAACGGATTAGCCAATTTAAGCGGAGGGAGTTGGAGCTGGAGTGGCCCCAAAGGTTTTTCATCAACCGATAGTGTATTAACGCTAAATAACATTCAACAAGCTCAGATCGGGAAATACACGGCGACCTATACAACACAATGTGGCCTTGCTTCAAAACAGAGCTTTGTCGTTCTGGTCGCTTCTTCAACGAGTAGTAACTATACTTGGTCAAAATATTCGCCTAAGCTGATCTACGATTTCCGTCAGGATTACCCCGACTTTGGTGAACCGACCAAAGATCTGGAAGATTGCAACGGTGTGGCTGGAACCCAACATTCGAAGTGGTGGATCTTTAAGTGGGGCAAGAACCGTCGTTCGGAAGTTACCGATACCGCTATTTCGTTGTTATTGCAACGTATGGATAAAGATTTTACCTATTTCCGCGATAGTATGAACTGGCCACCAGATAAACGGGCTAAAAACGGATATTATAGTGCGATTTACCTCTATGGCTCTGGGCTTTGCACCGACAATGAAGATACAACAGCGTTGGGCGGATGGCAGGGGTCAATCTCTTATAAAGGTCAAGACTGGCCAATGGTATTGGCTTCGTATTATCCGGTCTCTAGTTTCGACCCGAATTGTACCTATTCTTCTTCAGATATCTCTTATCAAACCGGTGCAATGGTTCACGAAGGAATCCATTCGGTTCTGGCCGATATGCCAGGCTGCAAAGATGCCTGCTGGTTTCAGGAAGGTGGAAATACTTGGTTGCAACAGGAGATGACAGCTCGTCAGTCGGGTGATTATAGCTCGATGGGATATCTGAATGGAGCTCCTTTTCTTGCTCCGTTTATGCCAATTGAATGCTATAGCGGTTGGTTACAGGATAACTCGTTTGGCGGTCCTTGTGCCGAAGGAGAAGTGAATAAAACGAATAGTAGTGGTTCACAAATATGTACATGGAGGAATTATTTGGGAGGGACACAATATGGAAATGGGTTTCCGGTCTTCTTAGGACAAACCCTGGGCGATGCCAGTATCCCCTGGATTTGGCAATATTGCACAGGCCGTGTGCTGGAAGGTTTGGCCGATACACTTGGCGAAAATCAAATCCGCCGGTTGATTACCGAATACCGTGCAAAACAGGCAACCGTCGACATGGGAAAATGGTCTGGTGCTGTACGGAAATTACTCGATAGCTATATCAATACAAAAATTGCATCCGAGTGGACACCAACATGGTTAAATCCAGATGTTTGGTATGGAACTCCGTATGCCCGAACAACCCTGGACAGCACCGGAACATTAACACCGGAATACCGTACGACTCCGGGTTGGTCAGGCGCTAACCAGATTCCTCTGATTGTAAAAGGTGACTCCGTTTCGGTGAAATTCAAACCAATTGGTGAAAATATGAAATGTCAGATCTGCTACCGCGATATTCTAGGAAATGCTGTTTATGGAGCTCCTGTTGATAGCGGGCTTTGCGCTGTTTCGCTGGCAATTCCACCGGCCAACGATGTCGTTATTGCAGTTGTCTCCAACACCGATTTTGTTTTTGAAGGCGCTGAAACGGGTAAAAAACATTTTGACTATCGTCTTCAGATTGACACCAATCTGGTGACCCCGGCTCATACTCAGAAACGCTGGTATGCCTGGGATCAGGATCCTGCCAGTGATGTGACACCCGAACTGGCCGCTATCTCAAACCCCGATACGTTGGCTCCGCTGGACATTAACCTGGCGTTGAATACGATTTCCGAATCGGACAAAATAAATACAACAGTCGGGACATTATCGACGGTCGATCCCAATGATGTTACCTTGCAGGAATATACACTGGTATCCGGCGAAGGCGATACCGACAATGCATCCTTTAAAATCAGCAGCAAAAATCTGAAGATAAAGAGACTGCTCGATTACGAAACCAAACCAGTTTATTCTATACGGGTTCGAAGTACCAATTTGACCGATAAATATGTAGAAAAATCGTTTACAATTCCGGTGAACGATGTTGTCGAGACTTCGGTTACCGATAAGTTTTTGAATAGCAAAGATGTAATGGTTTATCCAAATCCGGTGAATCAGTCAGCTACGGTGAAACTTTTGAACAATGAAACGATTCAGCAAATTGAAATTGTTAATTTAACGGGGGCAACGGTGCGGACAATCAGCAACATCAATGCCGGTGAATATACCATTAACAAAGAGAATTTGGCAAATGGGATATACTACCTGAAAGTGAACTCCTCAGAGAATTACGTTGTTAAAGTAATATTTCAATAACGGTTGTTTATATTTGTTTATTTCGAAAGCTTTGGTCTCAAAAGATCAAAGCTTTTTTTATATGCACCGTGCATGTAAATCACCAGGGAGGAAAACTATTTTAGTTTATTCCAAATCTGTTTCTTTATCCCGGAAAACAGGTGGTAAGGTTTTTTTAATCTCCGACTGTGGAAGTTGTAAAGGAATTGGATGCCCGTTCTTGTTTCGGAAAATATCGAGTTTGTTGATTGGTCGTTCAGCACCTCTCCATTTAAAATCGGGTAACTGACTATCGGGTGAAACCTGAGACATTAGCGGGCTCAATGTTCCAACCGGAGTTTTAATAAAACTGATCCGATTAATCCGGTTTTGATTCAGATATAAAATAATGTTGCTGCTTTCAGCTTTATTCATTCCTACATAGCTCTTTTTATCGGCAGGATAGTAGATCGACTGCCCATTCCCGCTGACGTTAATTTGATAAAGCTTAGATCCCCGTATAAGCCCCACCATATTCTTCCCTTTAATCTGGTTGTATTTTAAAGAGTCGATTTCCTGAATGATAAACGAATTCTGATTCATCCGTACTTCACTTGGAGGAACGCTTTTGTTGATTACTTCAATATAGTCGGCTGTCAGCTGATTGTTTTCGGCCCAAAGAATTGGGTCTTGAAAGAGTTGGATGGTCGAATCTTTTGAAAAATAGGCTAACGAATCGCAGGCTCCCTGCATATCTTTTTTGAAAAAGCGAACATTGTGGAATGCAATAACCATCTTCTGGTTCAACGCTGAGGTATCGGGTTGCGTATACAAGGTGTCGGCATGTAAAAACAACGAGTCGTTATTTTGATATTGAATAAACAGGGCCGAATCGGTGATGAAAGCATTTTGAGAAAAATCGTTATAGGAAGAGTTGTTCCCGGCAATAATAATGCTGTTTTTGAAATCGTTGATGACGACATTTCCCCGGGCAATCCCATTCCCGCTAAAATCGTTATAGGAAATGTAATCTCCCTGAAGCTGGGTATCGCCTTTCCGGATAGTTGAATTTTTTAGTAATTCCGATTGTTTTTTCCGGGTATCAAACCAACCATCTTCGGA
This sequence comes from Prolixibacteraceae bacterium, assembly GCA_035353695.1. Classification (GTDB taxonomy): domain Bacteria; phylum Bacteroidota; class Bacteroidia; order Bacteroidales; family Prolixibacteraceae; genus CAYMTR01. The sequence goes on along the minus strand of DAOQAB010000021.1, from coordinate 18,463 downwards.
ATAAAGATATGAGCTATCACCAATGATATGCGTAGGGCCAACAATGTACACAATCTCCGTTTTGGTATTGTATTTCATTGTGTCTGAATTCATCACATAATCTTTGTTGACCAATTTTACGCTATCTTTAAAGAAAAGTTCATTGTTCTGGGAATAGTATCGGCCAATAATACTGGTCAAGGTATTGGTGCTGTCGACTATTTTTCCTCCATTGTTGTAATAGCCAACCTGTTCTTTGGTGTCGAAGTCGAGTGAATCGGTTGTGAGAGTCAGTTTGGGATCTTTCAGGATCACATTTCCCCGGGCTTCGGCCATTGACAGATTTCCATTGTAATGAATCATATTGGAATACATGTGAACCGTGTCGTTGGTTATAACATGTACATTTCCAAAAGCATCAACGGAATTGGTCGTTTGGTACGACCATGCACTGTCACAAAAAAGCACCATGTTTCGATGCGAAATTTTTACATTGCCGATCAATCGTTGAGCGTCGCTGGCAACCGTCTGATCGTAGACCAAATAATCGGCTTTCTCGATGGTAATAGTCTTTTTAACTTTTTGCTGAGCCGATGATTCAATTACGCAAACCATAAAGAAGAAACATAAAAGAAGCCTGACCGATATTGTCAGGCTTTCTGATTTCTTATTCCTATATGGATGGTTCGACATGTGCAATTATTTATTTCAACAATTGGCTGATAATCTCTTCCACGGAAATATTTTCGGCTTCGGCTTTATAATTTTTAATAATACGATGACGGAGAATCGAAACGGCAACAGCCTTCACATCATCAATGTCGGGAGAATAGCGTCCGTTTAATGCGGCGTGGGTTTTAGCACCCAAAACCAAATATTGTGAGGCCCTTGGACCAGCTCCCCATTTCAGGTAATTTTTGGAAACAGCAGGCGCACCCGGAGCATTGGGACGGGTTTTGGCAGCCAAATTCACCGCATATTTCAATACGTTATCATTGATAGGCACTTTGCGAATGATATTCTGGAAATCGAGAATCTCATTTTTCTCAATAACGGTTTTCAAATTGAATTCCAACCCGGATGTTGTATTTCGCACAATGGTCAATTCATCTTCAAAGCTGGGATAATCGAGCCATAATGAAAACATAAACCGGTCGAGCTGAGCCTCGGGCAGAGGATAGGTACCTTCCTGTTCAATCGGGTTTTGTGTGGCAAGTACAAAAAATGGATGATCGAGCTTAAATTGTTGGCCGGAAGCCGTTACCGTTTTTTCCTGCATGGCTTCGAGCAGTGCCGATTGCGTTTTAGGTGGTGTACGGTTAATTTCATCCGCTAAAATAATATTGGCAAAAATTGGCCCCTTAACGAATTTAAACTCTTTGCTCGAATCGAGAATCTCTGTTCCAATGATATCGGATGGCATCAGGTCTGGGGTGAACTGAATACGGTTGTATTCCAATCCAAGAACCTTTGCAATGGTATTCACCAGCAAAGTTTTGGCCAGGCCTGGTACGCCAACCAGCAGACAGTGCCCCTGGCTGAAAATTGAAATCAATACTTGTCGGATGATCTCATCCTGCCCATATACAACTTTCGATATTTCACTTAGCAACTCCTCATTCTTTTTGTACAATGAGTCTATTGCTTCTTTGTCACTATTGTATTTCATTGAATAGATATTTCAGATAAAACTTTTTTGTTCCCGGAAAGTTATACTCCTCCCAAACTTTTCCGATCCAAAAATAGGGCAATCGATGAAATTATCAGACTATTTGATCCAGTTTTTATACTTAAAGTCGCAATTCTGGTAGGTTTCGTCAATGCGAATGTACGTTTTCGACTGTCGCTTTGAGATCCAATCCTGTATCAAATCGTTCTTCTTTTTTTCAAGAAACCGATCACTGATCAACTGATAATCTTCGGTAATATTGGCCTTATGAGCGGGAGTTTTATTAATGAGCTTAACAATTTCGATCACATCCCGGCCTTTGTCATCGGTGGCAAAGAATGGTTTTGAGATCTCGTTAATTTCAAGATTGGTTAAAACCTTAGAAACTTCAGGAGGTAACATTTCCACCTCAAATTTTGTAGACATATCCTGAGGGTTAATGACCATACCGCCGCCATTTCTCGAATTTTTATCCGTCGAAAAGCGGAATGCTGCTTCTTCAAAAGACAATTTCCCTTTACGGATACAATCGGCAATACTATCCAGCTTATTGGCCAACTTTTCTTTTTCTTCAATTTTCACTTCCGGTTTTAAAAGGATGTGTTTACACCTGATTTTATCACCCATCCGGTCGGTCATTTGGATGATGTGATATCCGGCTTCGCTTTTAACCACATTGGATATTTGTCCCGGTTTTAAAGCGAAAGCTGCAGCCGAAAAGGCCGGATCCATAGTTGCCTTGCCAAAATAGCCTAAATCGCCTCCAGATTTTGCACTGGGACATTCGGAATAAAGAACCGCAAACATGGAAAAATTTTCCCCGTTTTCAACCCTTCTTTTAATATCTCTCAGCTTGTCTTTGATTGCATTTTCTTCGGCTTCACTCACCGTGGGGACAATGGATATTTGAGCGTACTCGTATTGAGCATTGATGGTTGGTATCTGATCTTCCGGTATATTTTTAAAGAAATATCGAACTTCCGAAGGTGTCACCGTTGCTTTTTCGATGATTTTATTTTTCATCTGTGAGCTTAAAAGCTCATTGTTGATGATATCTTTCAATTCAGATTTTAACTGAACGATTGGTTTCTTAAAATAATTTTCAACCTCTTTCTCAGACCCCAGGTGCTGAATGAAGTATTGGATTCTTGCATCAAGCTGCTGATTGATCTGGTTATCGGTAACAATAATCAGGGTGTCGAGCTGTGCTTCTGCAACCATCAGATTTTCGACCAGCAATTGTTCCAGTATTTCACACTTCATATCGCCATCGGAAGTCATTCCCTGAGCCTGGTTTTGGAGATATACTTCTTCAATATCCGATTTTAAAACAACATTACTTCCGATAACTGCAACTATTTGATCGACAGTTTTGTCTTGAGCAAAAAGAGTTCCGGAAATAATACAACACCCAATTAAAACGGCAACAAAAAATTTGTTGTTCAGCATGATAAATGTTTTATTAATTAAAGCCCTTAAAGTTATTCTATTTTAAGGCACCGTTGCATAAACTAGTCTTAAAAACTCTTAAATTACTTCCCCTTTTTCAAAGTTTTAACCTTGCGGAGCAGTGGTTCATTTACCTGAATGGAATACTTGCTTCGAAGCTGTTTGATCCATTCTTTTTCAATTACAGACTGATAATCCGAGATGTATAACCCGCGAGCTTCGTCCAGTGTTTTTGCTCCTCCATTTTTGATTGAGCCAGAAACAAATTCCAATTCTTCATTCATTTTTTCAGGTTTTTCCCCATGCCATACCAGGTAATCGATTTTGTGGTTTGAACCTTTTTCCCATCGACCTTTCACCACCACATTTTTCTTTTCGCCATGGTTATTGGCTATGGCCATTAGTGAATCGGGCGTAGTAATCCCTTCTTCGATCGACTTCTCGATCAGTTTCCTTGAATCCTGATCCACACACGTAATTAAAAGTCCATCAAAGTGTTCACCAAACTCGTATCGTCCTTTATTTTGTTCATAGTATTTTTCAAGGCCTACGGAATCTTCAACAGCTTTGTTCCAAACCTCTTTTTCCATGATCGAAAATAGCAGGATCCCATCGTGATATTCTTTCATCAGATACCTGAATTCGGGATATTTTTCTTCGAGCCGGCTGTCTTCGTAAGAAGCAATCAAATCTTTGATATAGGAATCGAAAGATTTGATATTTCTCGAACCAATGTTGTAGTTCAGCCCGTAAGTCTTTTTGATAAAGTTAAAATGCTCGTCGGCTGTATAATCTTTTCCAGCGAAATGGAAGATTGCCAGATTTTTGAACCCTTCAGGCATTTCGTAAATGGTATCGTTACTTAATGATTGGATGATTTCTTTGTATTTATTGAAATTTTCATCATAAAAGACATACCCATATTCCTTTTTCATTCTTTCAATGAAGTCGATATTGCTTTGTTTTACCCGCTCGTTATCCGATTTCAATTTGGTCAATAGATCTTCTTTCATTTCATCGAATGTTGGGACAGGTTTTTTATCCAGCAGTTTGACAATGTGCCACCCGTATTTGGTACGGACGGGTTCGGAGAAATCGCCAACATTTTTCAGCGAAAAGGCTGCTTTGGCAAACGGAATAATAGCGAACTCTTCGGATATATACGACATGTCGCCTCCGTTGCGGGAGGTGCCCCGGTCGTCAGAATATTTTCTAGCCAGATCTGCAAAGTCGGCTCCATTTTGGAGTAAGGTATAGATACTGTCCATGAATGCTTTATTTTTTGCATCTTCTTCAGGGGAAACATTCTTAATATTCATGAACTGCTTCATGATGTGAGCCACCTTGAATTCTCCCTGAGACGGTTTACGTCCTTCAATTAATAAAATATGGTAACCGGCCTTAGTCCGGATTGGCATAGTGATTTCTCCAATTTGGCAGGTGTAAGCTGCATCTTCAAAGGCCTTATACATTTTGAAAGCTGAAAAATAGGCGATTTCGCCACCATCTTCTTTTGCTGAATGATCTTCGGAATATTCTTTAGCCAACAAGTTAAACGGCTCTCCTTTAAGGTATAAATTCCTTATTTCTATTATCTTATTGTAGGCTTTCAAGGTGTCTTCCGGTGTTGGATCATCCGGAAGTTTGATCAAAATGTGACTGGCTTTGGCAAGGGTCACCGAACGACGATAAGTTTCTTTCAGCAGGGAATCGGAAATAACCACATTGGCAAGATACGGTTTCGCCAGGTCGGTCCGATATTCTTTGAGCTCATTTTTGAAAGCCTGTGTTGTGTCAAGTCCACGATTTTCGGCTTCAATTACCTTTAATTTGAAGTCGATAAACATTTCCATGTATTCTTTGGGCGATTTTACGTCGTTATGATCGTTCAGGTTCGAGTTGTTTTTCTTATAAATCGCTTCGAATTCTTCTTTGGAAATTTGTCTTCCGTCAATGGTTACAATCGTGTTTTTTTGTGCCGATAAGAAAGTTGAAATAGCAAGCGATAAAACAAGCAATGAAAATATTTTTTTCATACGGTTATGAATTTGCATAAGTAAAAAATTATTCTGGTTAAGGTTTTGCGCAAATTTATTTCTGTGTAATAATTGTTTGCATCGGCTATTGCCGGCTACTGTAGTTGGGTGCTTCCTGGGTAATTGACACATCGTGTGGATGGCTTTCGATGACTCCGGAAGTTGTAATCCTGGAAAATTTGGCATGATGTAATGCTGCAATATTTTTAGCTCCACAGTAGCCCATACCAGCCCGCAACCCGCCAATAAGCTGATACATCACTTCATCGAGAGTGCCTTTATAGGGAACCCGTCCTGCAATGCCTTCAGGCACCAGCTTTTTGATATCGTCTTCCATATCCTGGAAATAGCGGTCCTTTGATCCGGCGTGCATCGCTTCTACAGAACCCATTCCCCGATACGATTTAAATTTTCTTCCCTGAAAAAGAATCGTTTCTCCCGGAGATTCTTCAACTCCGGCAAACAAACTACCCGCCATCACCGCATCAGCCCCGGCCGCAAGCGCTTTGACAATATCGCCAGAATATCGTAATCCACCATCGGCTATTACGGGAACATCCGAATCGGCCAATGCTTTGGATACATTGTAAATGGCTGATAACTGTGGTACTCCCACACCGGCAATAACGCGAGTTGTGCAGATGGAACCCGGACCAATGCCTACTTTCACCGCATCGGCTCCGGCTAGTACCAAATCGGTAGCAGCTTGTGAGGTGGCGATATTTCCAACCACAAATTCTTTTTCCGGATATTTTGCTTTGGCTTTTCGAAGCATTTGCAATACATGGATTGAGTGGCCATGAGCCGTATCAATTACGATGGCATCAACTTCGGCTTTAACCAGTTCATCGATGCGGTCAAGGGTATCGGAACTGATGCCGACAGCCGCTGCTACCCGCAACCTTCCTTTCTGGTCTTTGCAGGCATTGGGTTTGTTTTTTGCTTTGGTAATATCCTTATAGGTAACCAATCCGATCAGTTTGTTATTTTTGTCAACAACCGGAAGTTTTTCAATCTTATGTTCCTGAAGAATGTAAGCAGCTTTTTCCAGATCGGTCGATTCGAGCGTTGTGACCAGATTGTCTTTGGTCATTACTTCACTGATTGGCTTGTCTAGCCGGCGTTCGAAACGGAGATCGCGGTTGGTCACAATTCCGCACAAATATCCACCATCGTCAATTACAGGTATTCCACCAATTTTATAGGTGCTCATCAGTTCCAGAACATCGGCTACGGTTTTTTCTCTTTTTACCGTGATCGGATCGTAAATCATACCATTTTCGGCACGTTTTACAATGGTAACCTGTTTCACCTGTTCTTCGATGCTCATGTTCTTATGGATTACTCCAATTCCGCCTTCCCGTGCAATGGCAATTGCCAGTTTCGATTCGGTTACCGTGTCCATGGCTGCCGAAACGATTGGGGTTTTGAGCACAATGGAGCGGGTAAAATGAGACGAGAGTTCAACCTCACGAGGTAATACCTCCGAATAGGCCGGGATCAATAATACATCATCGAATGTAAATCCTTCGGAAATAATTTTATCTGATAAGAATGACATGATAGAATGCTTTAGTGAATTTTGTGGCAAAGGTAAAAAAATCACACAATGTTCAGGTCGTTTAAACAGCCGAATAGCACACAAATTGTTTTGTGTTCATTAAAAAATGTTAAGTTTATTCCAATTTCGCGAAATGAATCTTTAACCGATGAATAAGTACACGGGAATATTGCAGCAATATTGGGGTTATCCTTCGTTCAGGCCATTGCAGGAAGAGATTATCCGTTCGGTCGCCGAAGGGAACGATACGCTTGGACTTATGCCTACCGGCGGAGGAAAATCGATAACGTTTCAGGTATATTCCCTTTCGGTTGAAGGAATTTGCCTGGTGATAACCCCGTTGATTGCCCTGATGAAAGATCAGGTTGAAAACCTGAAAAAGAGGGGGATCAAAGCACTGGCAATCTATTCGGGTATGACCCGTGAAGAGATCAAAGTGGCTCTCGACAATGCAACCTGGGGTGATTATAAATTTCTCTATCTTTCGCCGGAAAGAATTGCCACAGAGCGGTTTCGTGATCGATTACAAAACATGAAAATCAACTTGATCGCCGTCGACGAAGCCCATTGCATCTCTCAGTGGGGCTACGATTTCAGGCCTTCGTATTTAAAAATTGCCGAACTCCGGTCATTCTTTCCGGATGTACGAATCATGGCCTTAACAGCCACGGCCACAGCGAAAGTGGTGGAAGACATTCAGGAAAAACTTCTGTTCCCGAAAAAAAATGTATTAAAAAAGAGCTTCCGCCGTGAAAACCTCATATACAAGGTGAGGGAAGAAGAAGATAAAATGGGGTATATGATCCGCACCATTCAAAAATCAAAGGGAAGCGGCATTATTTATACCCGCAGCCGGACAAAAACCCGTGAGATAGCCGAACAGCTCCAGAAAAACAATATCAGCGCCAACTATTATCATGCGGGGCTTTCGGCGGAAACCCGGCACCTCAGGCAGGATGAATGGCTTAGTGGTAAATGTCGGATCATGGTAGCTACCAATGCGTTTGGTATGGGGATTGACAAATCGGATGTTCGTTTTGTGATCCATGTCGATGCTCCTGACTCGGTGGAAGCTTATTTCCAGGAAGCAGGCCGTGGCGGACGCGATGAAAAAAAAGCAATCGCTGTTTTACTCTATAATAAAGCCGATACGGTTCGCTTAAAAAAGGGGGTGAATGAAAAGTTCCCGCCAATGGAGTTGATTAAACGGATTTACGATGCTCTGGGTAACTATTTTCAGATCGCCATTGGATTTGGAAAGGGGATGAGTTATGATTTTAACCTGGCCGATTTTGCCAAAAGTTATCACTTTTCGCTGGTATACACGTTTAGCGCATTGAAGATATTAGAGCAGGATGGTTTTATTGAACTGACCGATGAACTGGAACGACCTTCCATGGTGCATTTCCGGGTTGGTCGTGATGAGTTGTACAAATTTCAGGTTGCCAATTCTGCTTTCGATGCCTTCATTAAATTATTGCTCCGTTCTTACACCGGCATGTTCACCGAATACCGGCCCATCGATGAAGAATTGCTCGCCAAAAGAGCCAATATCAGCCGCGATTTGGTGTACAAGTTTCTCAGCAGTCTTGATTCGCATAAAATTATCCACTACATTCCCCAGAAAAACACCCCGTTTATTGTGTACACACGCGAACGGATTGAACTTTCGAAAATGATCATCACCAAGGAAAGTTACCAGTTTAAAAAAGATCAATACGAGGAAAGGGTTCAGTCGGTAATTGATTATGCAACATCCAGTTCGGTATGCCGCAGCCAGCAACTTTTAGCCTATTTCGACGAAAAAAATTCAACCCGTTGTGGCTCGTGCGATGTATGTGAAAGTTTGAACTACATGGGCATCAGCAACCTTGAATTTGAACGGATTCAAACCGACATTAAAAACCTGCTTTCGAAAGAACCGCTGCTAAAACATGAACTCTTTTTCAGACTCAAAGGAAACGAAGAGAACATTCAGCAGGTAATCCGTTGGCTGTTCGATAATAAGAAATTGATCGAACGAATTGATGGTAAACTGGAGTGGACCCACAATAATGAATAAATTAGAAACCGTCTTTCATCTCCACTTTTTTTTCGGTTTTTGATAATAAAATTCCCGAGTTGTAACGTAGGTGACAATTCGACTCCTTGGGTTGCTCTAATTTTGTCCATGAAAAACGAAATCATTTAAATTTCAAGATATGGACAATCAGAATTTATCAAATGGAAATGCAAATGGCGAAAACATGTTTTGCTTTCAATGCCAGGAAACAGCAAAAGGTACTGGCTGTACTGTAAAAGGTGTTTGCGGAAAAACCGACGAAGTAGCCGCCCTTCAGGATTTGTTGGTGTTCATTACCAAAGGAGTAGCTATTCTGAACCGCATTGCCAACGAGAATGAATTGAAAATCGCTCAGGCTGATAAATATATCAGCGAAGCATTGTTTGTCACCATCACCAATGCCAACTTCGACGAACAAAAAATAGTAGCAAAAATTAATGAGGGTTTTGAAATCAGGCGTTCGATTACCCAAAAACTGGCTGCAGCAGGAGTTGTCGTTCCTGAAAAAATCCATAGTTCAGCGACCTGGGAAACCGGCGACCTAAAAGAACTGGAAAGAAAAGCGCGCCTGGTTGGGGTGAAAGCCGAGGCCGACGAAAATATACGTTCGCTGAAAGAACTGGTTATCTATGGGTTGAAAGGAATGGCTGCTTATGCCGAACACGCACTGACACTCGGTTATACCGATGAAAAGGTGTTTGAATTCATGAGTAAAGCACTGACCGAAACAACCCGTACCGATATTACCGTCGAAGAATTGATCCCGCTGGTAATGGAAACTGGGAAATATGGCGTCGATGTGATGGCCCTTCTCGATAAAGCAAATACCGAAAGTTATGGTAATCCAGAAATTACATCGGTCAATATTGGCACCCGCAATAACCCTGCAATCTTGATTTCGGGACACGACCTGAAAGATATGGAAGAACTGCTGGCTCAAACCGAAGGAACTGGGGTTGACGTGTATACCCATGGCGAAATGTTACCTGCCAACTACTATCCAAAGTTTAAGAAATACGCCCATTTCGTTGGAAATTATGGAAATGCCTGGTGGAAACAAAAAACCGAGTTTGAGTCTTTTAACGGACCGATTCTCTTCACAACCAACTGTCTGGTTCCTCCTTCCGAAAGTTACATCGACCGCGTCTATACAACCGGGGCAACCGGTTTTGCCGGAGTAAAACATATTCCGGATCGTGTCGAAGGGAAATCAAAAGATTTTTCGGCAATAATAGAACATGCCAAACGATGTGCAGCTCCTGTTCAAATTGAAGAAGGAACCATTGTAGGCGGTTTTGCACACAATCAGGTAATGCAGCTGGCCGACAAAGTGGTCGATGCCGTAAAATCGGGAGCCATTAAAAAATTCTTTGTAATGGCTGGTTGCGACGGGAGAATGAAATCGCGCGAATACTACACCGAATTTGCCGGAAAGCTGCCAAACGACACGGTAATCCTTACAGCAGGTTGTGCCAAATATCGTTACAACAAACTACCTCTTGGTGATATTGGCGGGATTCCCAGGGTTCTCGATGCAGGACAATGCAACGACTCTTATTCATTGGCTGTGATTGCCCTGAAACTGAAAGAAGTATTTCAGCTTAACGACATCAACGAACTGCCTATTGTGTACAACATCGCATGGTACGAACAGAAAGCGGTGATTGTGCTGCTGGCATTGCTCTATCTGGGCGTGAAGAACATCCATCTGGGGCCAACATTGCCCGGATTCCTTTCGCCTGCGGTTGCTGATTTCCTTGTCAAGGAGTTTGGCATCAACGTAAGGGGAGAGGTGGAAGCTGACCTGGAAAAATTTTTGGCTTAAAACTGGTGGTGAAAACACCAAAACCATGAGACTGAACTTATAACAATCAGATAGATTCTGTAAACGAAGAAAGGCAGCCGGATATTCCCGAGCGGCCTTTCTTCGTTGATGCAAAAATTACTTTTCGTCGTACATCCCGTTGGAGTAGGGACCAACAACCATCACTTTCCCGATGTTGGGAAGATGAACAATTTCTGCCGGATGAACGGTGCCGAAATCAAGATAGATTAACTTTTCTGTTTCAGATCCGTTCCGTATAACGTGAGAGCCTTCTTTCCCGGTAGGGAAGGTTATGGCATCTCCAGCTTTCACCGTTAGTTCGCCATTCAATGTTTTAACAATTCCGGTTCCGCTGATGATGTAAAAAACTTCTTCACTCATTTCATGGTAGTGGTAGCCATAAGCAAAATTCCCGGGTTCCACCTCAACAAAATTCACACGGCATTTGGTGGCTTCGTCGCGGGGAATAACCGGTTTGACCGTAAAATGATTTCCTCCTTCACCCATTGGTTGTCCTTCGGTTTCCTGATAATTTTTCAAAAGAATTGTGTTCATGTGTATTTCTCCTATTTTTTATTGTTTATTGGCCAAAAGTAGAATCAGGAAAAACAACATGCAATCGGGTTACTTACGAACCTATGTGGTTGGAATTACTCATTTACAATTGGTTGTTCCTTCATTTTTTTTAATGAAGTTAATTTCATCCAAAGAGAGTGACTTTCCGGATGGAATGTTGCAATCAAAAACCGGTGCAACTATCTTTGCGATATAAATTAAGAACAACATGCACGAGCCCGATTTACTTTATCCGACTTGTCCGGTCCGAAATATTCTGAGCAGGATGAGCGACAAGTGGTCACTTCTGATCCTGAGTAATTTGAATAAGAATGGGATCCTTCGTTATAAGGATCTGATGAAAAATATTCCGGATATTTCGCAGAAGATGCTTTCCAGTACACTAAAACGGCTGGAAGAAGATCACCTGATTAGCCGCACCATGTACCCGGAGATTCCACCGAGGGTTGAATATGCGCTGACTGAAACCGGTCTTGAATTGATGCCCGCCATTCAAATGATGGTCAAATGGGCACAGGCTCATTTTGATGAAATCATGAAAGGATAGCAGATCCTTTCCAGCTTGGGCGGATGATACTCCCTTTTTCCTCGTGGTTTTCGATGCGTAAATGCACATCTATTTCTTGCTGCATCTCTTCTACGTGGGAGATGACACCAACAATACGGTTCTCCTTCCGCAACGATTTCAACGTTTCGAAAACCGTGGACAACGACTCTTTATCCAGCGAGCCAAAACCTTCGTCAAGGAAGAAGAAGTTCTGGTTCGATTCGGTAATCTTCTGAATGTTGTCGGCCAAAGCCAGAGCCAGCGAAAGCGCAGCCTGAAAAGTTTGTCCGCCCGAAAGGGTTTTCACACTGCGGACTTTGCCTCCATTCATAAAATCGCGTACCTGAAAGTTGTTGTCTTCGGTAATTTCAAGGCTAAGCTTCTGCCGGGTTAACTGGAAAAACCGGTCATTGGCTGCATTGCAAAGATTTTGAAGGTAAACCGACGAAATGTAATTCACAAAACCGCTGGCCTTAAACAGCGATTTCATGGTTTTAATATTCTCGGCCCTCAACTCAAGCTGTTCCAGCTCTTTTTGCAGTGCCGCCTGGATTTCCAAATCTTTTTCCAGCTTCCGGATCAGTTCGGCTATTTTTCCCTGCTCCTGATTTTTCTGAGCCAACTGTTCTTTCAATGAAGCAACTTCTCCTAGCAATTTCTGATGTGCTTCCTGATCGTACTCTTGATTTCCAATTTCCTGCATCAATTGCTCAAGCAACAATTTACTGCGTAAAAGCTGATCGTTGAATTGCCTGAGTTTCTGTTTACTGGCTTCCGGATCAAAGGTTTCGGAGAGCAATTGGGAAACCTCATCAACCGATTGAAAGTCTGATTTTTTCAGTTTCTCTTCCAGTTGATTTTTCAGTGACTCTATAGTCTGCTGACCCTGTTCCTGCTCTTTTTGGTTGGCCTGCAAACTGCCCGCTAACGTATTTTGTTGTTTCGACAACTCCGTCAACAGGTTTGTTTGGCTGGTGAACTCTTTTTCAATCCGGTTGTACTCGCTAAGCAACGCCGATTTTTCTTCTTCAATAGCTGCAAGCGGTGTTTGTTGGTATTCGCCGGGTTGAACCAGCCGAAGCTGGCCGCCAATGGTTTTCTGTTCGGTTTGAAGAATTGTAAGCTGGGTTTTGATCTTCTCCAACTCCAATTGATAACGATCTTTGTTGTTCTCCTCCTGTGTCAGATTTTTGGAAAGAGTCTCCAACAAAACTTCGTGCTTTTTCAATTCAGCCTGAATGCGATTAGCCTCCCCGAAAGCATTGTTCAATTCTGCTTCTTCCCGGTATTTTGGCCATACAAATTGTGCTGCATGAGCCGAGATGCTCTGTTGCTGTTCCTTTTTCTTCGCCTCCAGATCGTGTAACTGCCGGAGAATTAACTGTAACTGGTTTTCAAGAACAGTTAGCCTGTTTGTAAAGGTTGAAATTTGATCCAGCTCTTTTTCGTAACTGCGCTTTTCTTCCTCCAACTTCGACAGCTTTTCACTCATATCCCCGGCACTAAAAACCTCCGGATGGTGCAGAGAACCGCAAAGAGGGCAGGGCAGACCTTCCTCCAGATTTTCGGAATAGGCTTTCAGTTGCTCTTTTACACGGATATGGTTTTCCTGTTCACTTAAAATCTTCTGTTTTTCTTTTACTGTCCGGGCCTGTTCCTGAAGGTATTGTACACACGCCTCATGGTTGGCTTCGGGCGAAAGCTGGTCAAAAAGAGGCTCTTTTAATAGCTGTATAACCTCTTGATGAATGGTTTCAGCCTGCTGAGACTGCTTTTTCCACTCGTTGTCCGTTTCCTGAAGTTGTTTCTCAAGGGCATCTTTTCGGATATGCCAGGCCCTGATTTCAGACAAAAGAGACAAATCAGGTAACTTCTCCCGTTCCGATTTGATCTGTTCTTCCAGTTGTTGCTTATCGATTTTTAGCTTCTCAACTTTCGCTAAGGTGCTGTTATAGATTTGCAAACCATTTTTCAGCCGATCGTTTTGCTTTTCAATTTCTGTTTCAACCGTTTTTATCCGCAGCATATGTCCCAACTCCTCGGCTTTCTGCTTCAGTTCCTCCCGCTTTTCATATAAAGGTTTTAATTCTTCAAGCAAAAGATTCAATTTCAGAATTTCTTCCTCACTTGCATGGAGTTTTTCCTGATCGAACCGGATCTGTTTTTCCCTTACATACTGTCGTTGCTGTGAATCTTTCAGCGAATCGAGCAGGTGCTTGAACTGTACCACGCATTGCTCATAGCGGGTAATTTTCTTTTCAAGTTCCTGGTATTGCGATTGCTGATCGATCAGGGATTTTAATGACTGTTCGGCCTCTGCCTTTCGCTGCATCAGCAACTGAAGCTTCCGCATGGCTTCTTCTGTCTCCTGATAGCCGGAGAGAAGAACATTCATCTCTTTTAATTCATTGTCCAGCTTCACCAACTGATCGTTATACCCCAGCAGTTGCTCCGGTTCGATGGCGCCCAGTTGCTGCAATTGCCCTTCGGTGAGCTGCTTTTGGGCATTGTTCTTCGATTCGAGCGATGCAACTTTATAGTAGAATTCATATTTCCCCAGATTGAAAAGCTCTTTCATCATCTGGGTGCGGTCTTTATTCCCGAGTTGCAGAAACTCCTGAAATTGTCCCTGCGGAATAATGATCGTGCGTTTAAAATTGTCGTAACTCAAACCAATGGCCTGCTCAAGCATGTCAACCTCGACAGGCATCCATTCGTTGCGATTTTTTTGATAAGCCAGTCGTTCCAGTGTTTTTACGTCGTCGAAGTTTTTGCCGTTGCGCTTGCCCTTTACCAGGGCACGGTAAGCTGTCTGTTCTTTTCCGGTTTCAAAAATGAAATCGATCAGCAGTTCGTTCGACTTCAGGTTCATCATGTTGTAATAACGGTTGTCGCCCGAGAGGTTCAGCCGGTCGGTACGGCCATAAATGGCAAAAGTAATCGCCTCGAGGATAGACGATTTTCCGCTCCCAACCGAGCCGAAAATGCCGAACAGATTGGCCGCCGTCAGCCGTGTGAAATCGATGGTCTGCTTCTCCTGATAGGAGTAAAGGCCTTGTATAGTGAGTTGTACTGGTATCATTCTATCTGTGTAATCTGTGGTGAACTATTTGTTTTCATCTTCCACTGCAAGCATCTCGGTAAAAAGTTTCATCAGTTCTGCGTTGGGTTCCTGTCCCTTTTCGTGTTTAAAATAGTCCCTGAAGAGTTCTTCCATGCTGCGGCTCAGGTCAATCTGTTTCTGATGACTGTCGATAAGCGTTTCTGCATGGGTTACTTCCGGAATAACCGACACGATTCCGGGATGAGCTGCATTCAACGTCCGCCGTTCCATGGCGGTAAGAAATGTTTCGGTTACCAGTGTCAGTTCCACCAGCGCATTGGGATGTTCTGCCAACCACTGCAACGCCTCTTCCATTCCTTCCGCGCGTTTCCGTAACAACGGTTTTCCACAGGTCAGTTCAATTTCGCGGATAGCTGCTGTTGCTCCGGGTTCAACCTCTGCCAGCAAAACATATTTTTTCTGATTGGCTTCGGCAAAACTGTACGATAACGGGCTTCCGCTATAATATACCCCGGTGTCGACCCGATGCATTCGGTGAAGGTGACCCAGCGCGGCATATTGTACCTGCGAAGGGATATTCTCTGTATAGATAGCCTGAGCGCCGCCCACATGTAGAATGGGTTTCTCATCTTCGGGTTCTTCGGGGAGTTCATCCCCATTCTTCACCATAAAAAGATGCGAAACCATCACATTTACCCCATTCTGATCACAATAGTTGCCAGCCAGAAGCTGCCACTTTTCCTGAAGAATCTGCCGCAATTCCTCTTCACTATTCTCTTCCCCCAAGGCTGTTTTTAAACGGTATTCGTTGGCATACGGCGTAAACAAAATCCGCAGAGGGGTTGGCTGCTCCGGAAGTTGAAGTTCCAGAAAACCCGCTTCACTGCGTATAACTTTTAGTCCCGATTCCAGTTCGAATGTGGCAATGTATGAATTGGGATAACCGGCAAAAATGATCCCGCACTCGCGAGCCAATGGATCGGGTGCCTCAATCCGGTCGGGTGAGTCGTGGTTGCCGGCAATGGCAATCACCGGACGCCGACCATTGTTGGTTAACCGTTTCAGGGTTTTATACAGCAGGTCGACAGCCTCGGTCGGTGGGTTAAACGTATCGAACAGATCGCCGGCCAAAAGGATTGCATCGACCTGTTCCCGTTCGGCAATTTCGCAGATTTCCTGCATCACAGCCTGTTGTTCATCGATGCGGGGAAAATCGTCGAGCCGTTTGCCCAAATGCCAGTCGGAAGTATGTAGGAGTTTCATCGGTTGTTACTTCGCATAATTATTACGACAAAGTAACAAAATTTGACCGGCGAATTACAATCGGTGTGCAATTAAATCATTTCATCCCAGCTTCCGTTGAAGATTATTTTTTCCAGTGGTCGGCGGATTCGTTCCGCAGGAGGTTGGGTTGACGGGGCAATTGTTCCAACTGCAATCATCGTTACCGGTTCAAACAAATCGGGAATGGCAAAAGTCTCGACCGCTTTCTCTTTAGAAAATCCCGCCATGTTATGCAGGTATAAACCCATGGACATGGCCTGATAGGTCATATTCCCCATGGCAAGGCCCAGGTCGTGCCACGAATAGCCCAGTTTTACCCCATGTGCCGTGTCTTCTTTCTGAACAACGGTCAATATGAGCAGCGAAGCGGTTTTGACCCACTGCTGGTTTGCCTCCATCAGGCAGCCAAATAGCTGATCCCATGCAGCTTCTCTAGGTGTAGCATAAATGAACCGCCATGGTTGCGAGTTGCGCCACGATGCTGCCCAACGGGCTGCTTCGAACAACGCGTTGACCTGAGTCTCGGTAACTTTTCCTCCGGTTAACTCTCTTGGGCTCCAGCGGTTCTTTATCAGTGCATTGATTTCTACATTTTCCATTGTATCATAAATAAAAAGGATGCCCACAAATTACGCAAATTCCATCAATTTCATTCTATCAGCCAATAGATCGGTTGAAAGCGACCTGAAACGATATTCAAACGATTATTCCAGTTCTGTTTGTTCCTTATTATCTTTGCATGTTTGTAGGGAAGAGTTGTTTTTCGGCGTAGTAAAAGGAAAATTATCGATATGACAGGAGTGCAAAAAATTTGCATAGTTGGGATTATATCCGGAATCTTATTGGCTTGGGTTCCATTATCGGCTCAGGTTCAAACAACCGGTGTGCCCGAGAGCTTTAAACTGACCGAAAAAAGCGCTATAATCATCCCTTCTGCAACTCTTGATTCGGTTTATCCTCAAAAGATGATCAGCGAAGATAAACTGTTGGGCATCCAGAACCGGTATGGGGTGGTTGAACCAACGGTGATCGATATCAAAAAAGAAAGCGTTGCTACAAAAATTGAAAATAAGGGAACCATCTGGCGTTATCAGTTCGACAGTCCCGATGCCTATTCGCTGGGCATCAACTTCCAGTCGTTCCATATCCCCGAAAAGGCCAGTTTGTTTATCTATAATCCCGAAAAAGGAAAGGTTGCAGGCGCCTTTACCAGCATCAACAATAAAGAGAGTAAGCTATTTACGCTGGCCGATTTCATTGGAGGTTCGGTCATTCTCGAATATTTTGAACCCGACTCTGCCGAATATTCCGGTGAAGTGATTATTGGCTCGGTGACCCTTGCTTACCGGGCACAAACTACTGCGGCAACCTCCCGCATCGGGGTCAATTGCCCTACCGGTGATGATTGGCAAGTAGAGAAAAACAGTGTTTGCCGAATGACTTTCAACGACGGACGTTATGCGTATTTGTGTTCGGGCGCACTAATTAATAATGTTAGGGAAGACGGAACGCCCTATTTCCTTACGGCAAACCATTGTCTCAGTACCAGTTCTGAAGCCAGTACGCTGGTTACCTATTTCAATTACGAAAATTCAACCTGTTCATCGAATGACGCCTCGCTGAACCATTCGCTTTCGGGAGCTACCTTAAAAGCCACACTGGCCGGTTCCGATTTCACCTTGCTGTTGCTCGATGAGAACCCTCTTTCAGCCTACAAACCCTATTTCGCCGGTTGGGATGCTTCGGGCGATAATCCCGAATCGGGGGTTTGCATTCACCATCCCGAAGGAACACCCAAATGCATCTCGGTCGACCAGGACAAAATCTACGACAATACCACCCTGATTTCGTGGGATAACCATACTTATTCTGCATTACACTCTCATTGGGATGTACAGTTCGATGTGGGGAATATTGAAGAAGGTTCTTCGGGTGGGCCACTTTTTGACCAGAACAAACGGATTGTTGGACAGCTCCACGGTGGCAGCGATACCGACAATTTTTATGGAAAACTATCGGTATCGTGGGCATCGTCGACCACGGCCACGAAGCAACTGAAAGCTTGGCTCGACCCCGATGGTACCGGCGTAAAAACCCTTGATGGCATGGGAACCAATGTGTCACCCAAAGCAAAATTCACCACTCAAATCACAAAAGCCTGCACCAATAATCCGGTTCAGCTAACCGATAAAAGCTTGTATTCGCCTAAAAAATGGTTGTGGAGAATCACTCCATCAAGCTATCAGTTTGTGAACCAAACCGACAGTACAACCCGGAACCCGGTGGTTGAATTTTTAAGTGAAAACTCTTATACCATCAAACTGATTGCCAGCAACGATTATGGTTCCGACAGTGCGTTAGCTACCAACTATATCGATGCCCGGAATCAGCTGGATGTGAAATTCCAATCG
>DAOQAB010000020.1:30095-44858 GCA_035353695.1 Prolixibacteraceae bacterium | reverse complement strand
CGTTCCCTGTCCCAACGGATAAAATCGGAAGTAAGTTTTGAAACCAGTTTGTTGTTCTCAAAACGCTCGATGGAAAAATTCCGGCCATAGTCGTCGTTGGCATCATACCTTTCCATGTAGATATAGACGTTGGGACTGAGTTGGCGGTGAATGTTCCGGTCGCTGTTGGTCGGCTTCTTTTTTACATAGTCGAATTTAAAATCGATCATTTTCTTGTTTGCAGGAGGAATTACAAAATTTCCCAAGGAGTATGAAAGAGAAAAAATTACAGCAGCAGAAATCATGTAGGGCACCATCAACCGTCGGAAACTGATTCCACTGCTTAACAGTGCAATAATTTCTGAATTGAAAGCCAGCTTCGATGTAAAAAAAATCACCGAAATAAAAAGGAACAACCCACTGTACAAGTTGGCAAAGTAGGGTATGAAATTGAGATAATAATCGAAAATAACAGCTTTTAAAGGCGCCTGGTTTTGGATGAATTTGTCGAGCTTTTCGGTAAGGTCAAACACAATACTGATGGCGAGGATCAATGCCAAGGCAAAGAAAAATGTCCCAAGAAATTTCCTGATGATGTAAATGTCAAATGTTTTTAGCAGCCGGAATTTCATTTTTTCGAGATTATAATCGAACCTTCAGTTGATGGATCATTTCATTTTTCCAGGCTTTAAAGTTGCCTTTTAAAATTTGTTCCCGGGCTTCGTTTACTAACCACAGGTAAAAAGCCAGGTTATGAATGCTGGCAATTTGAGCACCCAGCATCTCTTTTGAAATAATCAGGTGTCGCAGGTAAGCCCGGCTATAGGCCAAGTCGACATACGAAGTGCCATCGGGGTCAACCGGTGTAAAATCTGCTTCCCATTTTTTATTTCGGATGTTGATTACCCCTTTCCGGGTAAAAAGCATTCCGTTTCGTCCATTTCGGGTTGGCATTACGCAGTCGAACATATCAACTCCTCGGTCAATAGCTTCCAGCAAATTGATCGGAGTACCCACGCCCATAAGGTATCGGGGTTTGTTTTGAGGTAAAATTTCATTGACCACTTCGATCATCGAATACATTACTTCCTCTTTTTCACCAACCGCTAAGCCGCCAATGGCATAGCCATCGCAGTCGAACTGGGTTACGTGATGGGCTGCGTTTTGCCTCAGGTCGGGATATACACACCCCTGCACAATTGGGAACAACGACTGGCTGTAGCCGTATAAAGGCTGGGTCGAGTTGAATTGCTTCACACACCGTTCAAGCCAACGCTGGGTTAGTCCCAACGATTTCTTGGCATAATCGTAATTCGAATCGCCAGGAGTACATTCATCGAAAGCCATGATAATGTCGGCACCAATTGACCGTTGAATATCGATGGCGTTTTCGGGCGTGAAGACATGGTACGAGCCGTCGATGTGAGATTGGAATTTGACACCTTCTTCGGAAAGTTTTCGGATATCTCCCAGCGAAAAAACCTGAAAACCGCCGCTGTCGGTCAGGATGGGTTTAGACCAGCCATTGAATTTGTGCAAGCCTCCGGCCTGTTCAATGATTGATATTCCAGGTCTCAGATAAAGATGGTACGTGTTTCCCAGGATAATTTGTGTCCTGATATCTTCATCGAGTTCTTTCACATGGACTCCTTTTACAGATCCCGCTGTGCCAACGGGCATAAATATGGGTGTAAAAATCTGACCATGAGCAGTTGTTATCATTCCTGCCCTGGCATTGCTGTCATTCGATTGATGTTGGAGTGTAAATTCCATAAAGTCTTTATAAAACGTACAAAATTATAAATAATTACATACCAGAGGTCTGCTCACTTGGTTTTTGAGTAGGTGACCAATAAAAGGTCCTTGATAGCATTGAGAATCAACAATTGTATTATAATCAATTCGTTTCAAGGTGGACGAAGAGAGGCACCGATTGCTGAAAGTATCTTGATAAAAAGGTTAATTTTTTAAAAATAAGATTTTTGGCTTGTCTTCTTAAAATATTTTGTAATTTGGAAGGGCTGAACAAGCCAAACTACTGATTAATAAAATGAATCTTAACAATGGTAATTCCGATAATATTTGCGACGATCATGAATTGGTTGCCCTCGCTCTAAAAGGAAATGAAAAAGCCTTTGCCCGACTAATGTTGAAATATAAGGACTCCATTTATTTCATGATCCTTCGGATGGTTAAAAATAAAAGCGATGCTGAAGACCTTACCCTGGAGGCCTTTGGAAAAGCTTTTTCCAATCTGAATAATTATTCTTCAGAATATGCATTCAGTACCTGGTTGTTTCGGATCGCTTCAAACAATTGTATTGATTTTTTGCGCAAAAAGAAGGGCATTCATTTTTCTCTGAACAACGATTCAGAGACTGATGTTGAAGACAGCGCTCATTTTTTTAAGTCGACCACTCCGGATCCGGAGGAAAAAATGATCATTCAACAACGGGAAAAAATGTTGCATCGTTTTATCCAAAAGCTCAAACCACAATATCAAAAGCTGATAGAGCTTCGATATTTTAAAGAATATTCATACGAGGAAATTTCAAAAGAATTAGATTTGCCCCTCGGAACAGTAAAAGTGCAACTTTTCAGGGCACGCAACATGCTCTATTCCATTATTAATTATGCAGGTGTAAACGACTAACCAACTTTGGAAACGATACTAAAATATTTTAACGATTTAACTCCTGATCAAGTCGATCGGTTCTCCCGGTTGAAGGATATTTATTTGGACTGGAATTCCAAAATCAATGTCATTTCGCGAAAAGATATTGATGAAATTTACGTAAGGCATGTTTTACATTCGTTGGCTATTGCGAAATTTATCCGGTTTGCCCATGGATCTGAAATTATTGACGTGGGTTGCGGCGGTGGATTTCCTGGAATACCCCTTTCCATTCTCTTTCCGGATTCTCACTTTACCCTGGTCGATTCGATTGGGAAAAAAATACAAGTTGTGAAGCAGGTTGCTTCATCGCTAAGTTTGGAGAATGTGACGGCCATAAACGACCGGGCCGAGAATTTAAGTTCAAAATTCGATTTTGTGACCAGCCGGGCTATCACCGCTTTTCCCCATTTTGTTTCCCTTACGCGGAATTTAATTTCTAAAAATCAACGGAATGCCATTCCGAATGGAATTATTTACCTGAAAGGTGGCGATTTTGCGGAAGAGATTGCTCCCTATAAAAAAGCGGTGGAAATCATTGATATTTCCGGTTTTTTTGTAGAGCCATTTTTCGAAACAAAAAAAATAATTTTTCTGCCTTTGTAAAAAGTTTTAGAAATCAGAGCCCAAGCGGATATAAATTCATTTAAAAAAAAGAGTACAAAAATTTCGATCGGAGAAAAAATCAATTATTTTTGCAGTCCGAAATTTTTGGAGATGCCGATGGAGATTCAGATCGGCAAATGACAACAGGTTTTTGTCATGAAAATTTCGGAAAAATGAGATCAGTGGCAGAATTACTGTACGATCCGAATGAATTTTAAC
Source organism: Prolixibacteraceae bacterium (assembly GCA_035353695.1). Lineage (GTDB taxonomy): Bacteria > Bacteroidota > Bacteroidia > Bacteroidales > Prolixibacteraceae > CAYMTR01. The sequence goes on along the minus strand of DAOQAB010000020.1, from coordinate 41,380 downwards.
AATTAAAAGTTTTATCAGGATGAAAAGGACATTTCAACCTTCGACCAGGAAAAGAAGAAATAAACACGGATTCCGTGAAAGAATGTCGACTGTAAATGGCCGCAAAGTTTTAGCTGCTCGCAGGGCCAAAGGAAGAAAAAAATTAACTGTTTCAGACGAACCTCGTCACAAAGGGTAATCTGACAGTATCTGTTTTTTGTATTTACGCGATAAGGTGAGGAGATCTGTTTCTTTACCTTTTTGTGTTTGTATATGTGTCGTCTTCGTTGATCCCAGATTATTGACTCATTGATCCGTACCCAAGAATTCTGTTTTCTTACCATACTTATCACATAGCTGTAAAAAAAACAGATATTTCATTTTTCTCTGTCATTTCTGCGTTATTTTTGTTGCCAAACAATTCGTTATTATGAACCTGAAAGAGTTTTCGAAAACAAAGCCTGTTTTGACCAACATCGTGCTTGTGATCCTGTTTCTGATCCTGTTTTCCTATTTTTCACTATTGATTCTTAAAATGTACAGTCATCACGGGCAAGCAATTGCGGTGCCAAGTTATAAGGGGATGTCGTATAAAGATGCGGTATCGTTAACCAAAAAGAAACGATTACGTTGCCAGGTGATTGATTCGGTTTATGTGTATGATGCCAGGCCCGGGACTGTTTTAGAGCAGTATCCATCGTCGGGCGATAAAGTAAAACAAAGAAGGGTTGTTTATCTGACCATTGCCTCGGTTACTCCGGAAATTGCCCCGGTACCCAAAGTATTTGATGTTTCCTTGCGTGAAGCCCAAAGCCGGCTTGAAAGTGCAGGGTTTCGAATTGGCCAGATCTCCCGAAAGCCTTCGGAGTTCGTTGATTTGGTATTAGAACAGCGTTTTAAAAATAGCCCGCTTTCTGTTGGAACCAAGTTGCCCAAAGGAACTCCTATCGATTTGGTTGTTGGAATGGGATTGAGTTCTGATCGGACAACGATTCCTGCTTTAGTTGGCCTTAATGCCGATAACGCACGGGCATTGCTATCGGGAATGAACTTAAATGTTGGTGTGTTAGTTTACGATAACACGGTTGTTACTTCGTACGATTCGATGACTGCCAAAGTTTATAAACAGTCACCGTCCTATTCTGCAGATGCAACTGTTGAGCAAGGTGTATCTTTTGATCTTTGGTTATCAATTGATGAAGGAAAAATTTCACCAATACAGGCGGGTGACTCCCTTGATGTTGAAAAAGATGATTATTTTGATGAACAGTAACCGGGATGGTAGAAAACCTTGAAGAAATTGATGAAAACGACGACGGTGGTTTATACGAACATTTTCGGATCGAAGTAGACCCCGGGCAAAAAATTCTTCGGATAGATAAATTTCTGGCTAACCGGTTGAACAACACTTCCCGTAACCGGGTTCAGCTAGCCGCCGAGGCCGGAAGCATTATGGTGAATGGTGTTTCGGTTAAATCGAATTATAAAGTTAAACCTGGCGACGTCGTATCGATTGTCCTCGATTTTCCTCGCCGGGAAACAAAACTGATACCCGAAGATATTCCGCTCCATGTTGTTTATGAAGACGATGAACTGATTGTAATCAATAAACCTCCGGGTTTGGTCGTCCATCCAGGGCACGGAAATTATACCGGAACGTTGGCCAATGCCTTGGTGTTCCGGTTTCAGAATTTGCCTTTTTTCAACACCGAAGATCCCCGGCCCGGGCTGGTTCATCGCATCGATAAAGATACGTCGGGGTTATTGGTTATTGCCAAAACAGAAAGGGCCAAAAATAACCTTGCCCTGCAATTTTTTGAAAAGACAACCAAGCGGTCGTATCAGGCGTTGGTGTGGGGAACTCCGAAAGAATCGGAAGGAACTATCGAAGGGAATATTGGTCGGAGCTTTAAAAATCGTCAGGTTTATGCCGTCTTTCCCGAAGGCGATTATGGAAAACATGCCGTTACCCATTATCGGGTAATTGAGGAACTTGGCTATGTTTCATTAATCGAATGCCGGCTCGAAACGGGGAGGACGCATCAAATCAGAGTACACATGAGTTCGATTGGCCATCCAATCTTCAACGATTCAACCTACGGTGGCGACCAAATTTTAAGAGGAACAACGTTTACAAAATACAAACAATTTGTCGAGAACTGTTTCAAAATCTGCCCCCGACAGGCTTTACATGCCAAATCTCTGGGTTTTGTACATCCGGTAACCGGAGAAGAGCTGTTCTTTGAATCGGATTTGGCCGATGATATGAATCAGGTACTCGAAAAATGGAGAAACTATTTAGTCAATCGTATAGAATAATTCTTGAAAATGAAAAAACATATTGCTGTTGTTTGTGGCGGTGACTCATCGGAGTATGTAGTGAGCCTGAAAAGCGGAAAAAATATATATGACAACATCGACCGGGAGAAATACATTCCCTGGATGATCCGTATGCGTTATGAAGAATGGGTTGTACTGGAGGGAGATCTGGTGATTTCGATCGTCGACAAAGGTGATTTCAGCTTTGTTGTGAACGGTGAAAAGATCAGGCCTGAGTATGCCTTCATCATGATACACGGAACGCCCGGTGAAGATGGCGTTTTGCAGGGTTATTTCGATTTGTTGGGGATCCCGTATTCCGCATGTGGGGTATATGCTTCGGCATTGACCTTTCACAAATTTTATTGCGACAATTTTTTAAGGGCTTTTGGGGTTGAAATGGCCCGGGCCGATTACTTTCAAAAAGGCGATGCCGTCGATCCCTCCGAAATGGTTCGCAAATATGGTCTTCCTCTTTTTGTAAAACCCAGTGCAGGAGGCTCTAGTTTTGGTGTAACGAAAGTAAAGCGTGAAGAGCAGATCCTGCCTGCGGTTGAAGCAGCATTCAAGGAAAGCAACGATTGCCTCGTTGAGGAGTTTATCGATGGGATGGAATTGGCCATTGGGGTTTGTGAGCTGAACGGGGAGATTGTTCCTTTTCTTCCAACGGAAGTCGTTCCCAAGGGCGAATTTTTCGATTTCGACTCAAAATACCTGGTTGGAGGTGCGCTTGAAGTTACACCAGCCCGTCTGCCTGAAGAAAAGATCAAAGAGTGTCAGCAACTTTCAAAGAAGATATACAAGCTTATCGGGTGCCATGGCGTAGTTCGGGTTGATTTTATATTGAAGAATGGGATTCCTTATTTTTTGGAAATCAACACCATACCTGGGATGACGGAGACTAGTTTTATTCCGCAGCAGTTAAATGCGATGGGAATGACATTACGAACGGTTGTAAGTCAGATCATTGATCAGGATCTTGCGCGACTGGAAAAATAAATACGGATATTGTCTCTTTTTTGCGACTTCATTTTTCTATTTTTGAAATTCACCAAAAAGTTTTGGTGAGGAATTTTATTTGTTGAAAATCATGGCATCTACTTCTACCAGACGAAATACAAAAGCGGATATTGATCAAATTAATGCTCAGTATGGAAAAATTCCGCCTCAGGCCGTTGATGTGGAAGAGGCTGTTTTGGGTGCCCTTATGCTCGAAAGGGAAGCCTTTGTCGGTGTTGCCGATGTTTTGACCGAGGATTGTTTTTACAAGGAAGAACACCGAGTCATTTTTAACGTCATCAAAGAGCTTTCGGTAAAAGATAAGCCGGTTGACTTGTTGATCGTTACCCAAGAACTGAAAAACAGGGGTTTACTCGAACAAGTTGGGGGCCCGCTCTATATTACGCAGCTTACGAGCAAAGTTGCTTCGGCTGCCCACCTCGAATTTCATGCCCGAATTATTGCCCAGAAATACATTCAACGTGAGCTGATACGTTCGTGCTCTGAAATTCAGACAAATGCATACGACGATACTAAGGATGTTGACGAACTGATCAACGAGGCCGAATCGGCCATTTTCAAGATTTCGGAGGGTAATATCAAAAAAGAAACCCAGCCGATTAAACCAATTCTGAAAGAGGCTGTTTCTTTGATTGAAGAAGCCAGTAAACGAAAAGATGGATTATCGGGTGTTCCTTCTGGATTTTCAAAAGTCGACCGTATGACTTCGGGATGGCAAAAAACCGACCTGATCATTATCGCGGCCCGTCCGGCGATGGGTAAAACCGCTTTTGCCCTTTCGATGGCCCGGAATATGGCTGTTGAATTTAAAAAACCTGTAGCCGTTTTTTCACTCGAAATGTCTTCGATCCAGTTGGTAAACCGATTGATCGCATCGGAGTCGGAACTTGGGTCGGAAAAGGTTAAAAAAGGCAACTTGGAAGGAAATGACTGGGACCGGTTGAACAGTGCAATCCGGCGGCTCGATGAAGCACCGATATTTATCGATGATACGCCCGCCTTGTCGATCTTTGAATTCAGGGCCAAATGCCGAAGGTTGAAAATGCAGCAGGATATTGGCGTAATCATGGTCGACTATTTGCAGCTGATGACTGCCGGTTCCGATAACCGGGGTAGCCGTGAGCAGGAAGTAAGTATGATTTCACGCTCGTTGAAAGCAATTGCCAAAGAGCTCGATGTTCCGATTTTAGCCTTGTCGCAGTTGAACCGTTCGGTTGAATCGCGCGAGGGAAAACGGCCACAGCTGTCCGATTTGCGTGAATCGGGTGCAATTGAACAGGATGCGGATATGGTTATGTTTATCCACCGTCCTGAATATTATGGAATTACTGAGGATGAAGAAGGCAATTCACTACGGAATGTGGCCGAAGTCATTATTGCCAAGCACCGTAATGGCGCCGTAGGTGATGTAAGGTTATTGTTCCGGAAAGAGCTTGCCAAATTTGTCGATTTGGAAGAGTATCCTTCTGATTTCGAAACTAATTCCACGCAAACATTCAGTTCAAAAATGAACGATGATTCAGGCTTTGCCACAATGGCTCCTCCTTTCAGCGTTCCGGCAGGAAACCCATTTGCTTCATTTGGAAAAGAAGATGATATACCTTTTTAACGCATGAAGAAATTTTCAATCCTTCTATTAATCCTGTTGGTTTCCCGGGTGGCATTTCCATCGTCGATACTGATTCCAATGGATGAAAGCCAGAAAAACCATCTGAAAGCTTACGGAATTGCTTATTGGGTATTGGAAAGAGGTGTCGATGTGAAATGGTTGCTCAACTACCGGGGAGGCAGTTTTATGATTTCGAACATTAAAGAAATTGAGAGTGAATGTCTTGTCAGAGGGGTTAGCTTCGAAATTATTGCCGATGCTCAGGCAAATCTGATTGTGGATGAAATTTCGAGCCCTTCGCAAAATATGGATGTGGTTTTGATGCAAAAAGCCCCAAAAATTGCAGTTTATTCTCCCCCCAACAAGCAACCATGGGACGATGCGGTAACTTTGGTATTAACCTATGCCGAAATTCCATATGAAACAATTTATGACGAAGAGATTCTGGATGGAAAATTAAGCAACTACGATTGGCTCCATTTGCACCACGAAGATTTTACCGGCCAGTTTGGCAAATTCTTCAGGAATTATCAGCATATGCCCTGGTATCAGGAAGATGTAAAGACCAATAAAGACCTTGCGCAGAAACTGGGTTTTCTTAAAGTTTCGGAAATGAAACTTGCTGTGGCAAAAACAATCAAAAGTTATGTTGCCAACGGAGGATTCCTTTTTGCCATGTGTGCAGCCACCGATACGTACGACATTGCCTTGTCTGCTGAAGGAGAAGACATTTGCGAATCGATGTACGATGGAGATCCGTCAACACCTGACTTTAACAATCACCTGGATTTTACAAGGACTTTTGCTTTTCAGAATTTCACGGTCGAGGTTGATCCTTACAAATACGAGTTTTCAAACATTGATGTAACCGAAACCCGAAAAGTACAAATGGGATCCGATTACTTTACCCTTTTTGATTTTTCGGCCAAATGGGATCCCGTTCCAACCATGTTGTGCCAGAACCACACCCGGATTGTCAGGGGATTTATGGGGCAAACCACCGCTTACGATAAGAAGCTTATTAAGCCAGAGGTGCTAGTTATGGGTGAGAATAAAGCAGCGAACGAAGCCCGGTATATTCATGGTGAATATGGGAATGGTACCTGGACATTTTACGGTGGGCACGATCCCGAAGATTACCGTCACGCGGTTGGCGATCCTGCCACCGATTTAAGTCTCTATCCCAATTCGCCCGGTTATCGTTTAATATTGAACAATGTTTTGTTTCCTGCCGCCAAGAAAAAGAAGCAGAAGACGTAATATTTTGATTTTTTAATCACGAATTCTTCGTTTAATCTTGCGAATTCAAAGATTCTAGTTACTTTTCATAATTGGGGATCAGTTTATTTTTGTTTGGACCTATTTTTATGTTCAAGAAATTGAGTAAAAATATGCTCCAATGAAACGTTTTCTTCTTCTTTTTGCTTTTAATGTTTTGCTTTTAGAAATATTATTTGCCCAAGATTTCGCACAGTTACCGAAGCAAAAGCCTTTTACTGTGAACGGATCGATTTCCACCACGGCGAGTCTTTATGATGTAACAGGAAAAACTTCAACCCGGGATCCTTTCACATACATGCTTTCCGGGAATGTTGATGTCACGGTGTATGGTGTACATCTGCCATTTTCGTTTATGTATAGTGGAAAGAATCTTTCCTATACCCAACCATTCAACCGGTTTGGCATTAGCCCCGAATATAAGTGGATCAAACTGCATTTGGGATACCGGAGCATGAACTTCTCTTCCTGCACGTTGGCAGGTCATTCATTCTTAGGTGCCGGAGTTGAACTTAACCCGGGTAATTTCAGGTTTGCCGGAGTTTATGGCCGATTTAAGCAGAAGACCATCCCCAATACCATTAATCCAGCTGACACGTTGTATGCCCCAACACGAAAAGGTTATAGCTTTAAAGTCGGGGTTGGTTCGCAAACCAATTATTTTGACCTGATTTTCATGCATATTGCTGATGATTCGCTTTCTGTTGATCTTTCGCAAGGTGGTACGTTAAAAGAATTGCAAGCAAATACTGTTTTGGGAACTCATTTCAAATTTAAGTTGGCTAAATCGCTGGTATGGGAAACAGAAGGAGCTCTAAGCCTGCTCACAAAAAACATGGCCGACAATCATCTTTCCGACATTGATAACCCAATAGTAAAAAGTTTGACCGGGACATTGAAACTGAATGCATCTTCCGAATATTCAACCGCCTGGAATTCGACCCTTACCTATACCGCAAAACTCTATTCCATGGGATTTCAATACCGCCGCATATCTCCAAATTACCAATCGTTTGGGGCTTACTATTTCAATACCGATATCGAGAATTTTACCCTGAATGGCAAATTCTCTCTTTTTAGACGAAAACTAAGTGTCAATGGGAACGTTGGGCTTCAACGCGACAACCTGAAAGGAAATAAAGCATCGCAATCAATGCGCATCATTTCAATGGCTAATGTGAACTATAGTACCGGAAAAGTTTTCAGCATTAACGGCTCGTTTAGCAATTATAGTATCAATCAGCAGGCAGGACGTCTTCCGTTAAACGATACCATTAAGCTTTACCAAACCAATCGGAATATCAGCCTGATGCCAATGTTCACTTTCAACAAAGGAAATATTCAACAGGTAATTCAGGTTAATGCGACCTTAACCGATATGATTGATCACAACCAATTTACTGCGGCAAATAGTGAGGTTAGTACCCGAATGGCCATGATCAATTACTTTCTGAATCTTCCAAAAACAGAAACTTCTTTCATGGCTGGTCTTAATTATACCAATATGGTTTCGGCCACATTGAATCAAACGCTTTATGGATTAAGTACCGATGCGGGAAAAACTTTTTTGAAGGGGAAGTTGAATACCAGTTTTTCTGTATCAATAAATAGGAGCGAATACGAGAATGTCATGGGATGGGTTAATTCAGGCTCCCTTGTTTTATCATACCGAATACAAAAGAAACATTCGTTCAAACTAAATATAACCCATATTAGGAATAGTTACCCAAATAGTTCAACAGTAAAAAGTTTCAATGAAACTAAATCCCTTTTCAGTTATGTGTACAATATTTGAAAAATCAGGAAATCGTTTTTCTTTGTTGAAAAACGTTCTTTTAACAGCAATCGTTATCAGCACCTTTTTTTTCGTCCCGAAAGATGTAGTTGCACAGGCAAATCTGGTAAGTGTGAATATTGCCGTAATGCCACCTTATACTTCGTCGCTGTACGACTATATCAATACCCCGAATAAAATTGTGATTACGCTTACCCACACAGACCTCAGTTACCCTGAGATTCAGCTCTACCTGAGGGCTTCAATTATTAGCGAAAAGGGAATCAGGGTAACTACCGAACAGGGATATAAGCCTTCGGAGCCAATTGTTTTGTCTCCCGGGAAAATGTACCGGCTTACCAACGAAAATATTTCAGAGGCTTTCAGTTTGAAGCATACGATTATTGAAGGGACAGATCTGAGCGAGTTATTGAGTGGGGCCGGACTTCCTGAAGATTATTACCAAATTTGTGTACAGGCATTCGATTACAATACCGATCAGCCTCTTTCAGGCGATCAGCCGATAGGTTGTAGTAACCTGTTCAATGTGACAAATCTGGATCCTCCGCACATTACTTTTCCTTTGTGTGGCGATGAAATTGTGCAAACGGCATTACAGCTGGTCACAATAAACTGGACAACCCCATCAGGAGCTTTACCTGGTACAAAATACAATTTTGAAATGGTTGAAATTCCCGAAAACTCCACGATCGATCCAATGGAAGCTTTTGAATCGACCACCTATCCATTGTTCTTTGAAGAGACAACAAGTTTAAACCAGATGCTGCTGACTGTTCAAAAAGCCCTTCTCTCTCCGGGTTACACCTATGCCTTCAGGGTCCAAGCTATCGATCCAAATGAAAGGCTGCATTTCAGAAACGAAGGTTACAGCGAAATATGTTATTTTAAATACAAGGAAAAAGAGAGGGTCTTTGGTCCTGATGAAAAAAATATCCGGTTTGTAATGCCTGCTTACAACAACATTGATTCGGTCCTTACGGCCAATTCTTTCGGCGGACTTCACATTGCCTGGCGGGTTGAGCCATTTGATACACTAAACTATCATGATCCGTTGGATGACTTTCCCGGTTGCCATTTTAATGTTGAATTCTTTGACAGTGAAAATGGCAAACAACCAATATATGCATCAACCACCGTAAGTCCCTATTTAGAAATTGACAATTCAAGCATCCCTTTTGTCGATGGAAAACCTTATTGGGTTCAGGTTTCCATCGAAAATAAAGTTTCAAAAGAAAAAATGCTGGTCTCTGAGAGAAATGGTTTCCGTTTTTCAGTTAACAGAGAATTGCAAAAAGGTTATTCACAACGGACTCTTTCTGGAATATTGAAATATCAGTTTGAAAATGAAGGTGCCGATTCATATCCGGCTTCATATCTGAACCTTAACCTGAAATGTATTTACCTGCTGACCGACAAAAACAGTGGCAAGCAATATGAGATACCTGAAGATGATGTTGTTAATGTAATGACCGGAGGTTTAAACAGTACGAGAAGTTACAACGTGTCGATACCAAATGTTTCTAATGAAACTGCTGAATCGAAAGATCAGTTCCCCACAAGCATAACCCGTGAAATTGTTGCATCGACCGTTACATCTTTTGGTGGAAGTTTCTCTTTCAATTATGCATGGCCTGATCATGCTCCATTGGGAGAGGTTAGCTCTTCGTTTACTTACACATCTTCATCTGCAGGAACAGTAACCGGTACCCTGGAGAGAACTCTGAGAATAGAGATAACCAATCCCTATTATTCGAGCCCACAAACGGTGATCACAAACAATTTTGAGACGTTCGACCTGGGCGAAGTAACCACTTATGTGTACAGCTATCAATTGAATGCTTACCTGACAAAAGGGTACAAGATGAACAGTAAAGCAAAAGAAATTCTTGCGGGCAAAAAAATCTACCTTTTCAGGAAGGAAAAATCGCCTGGAATACCGCAGTATGAAGGTGAAAACCTCAGCCGTTTTTCATTGGTTGAGACACCGGCCGAGTTGAAATATGCCGGATATTATGTTGTGGCAGTAGGAAAAACCGAAACCTCGACTACTGACAAAGGAGAGACTGTGGCCCAGGTTGTTTTCCCCCGATTAATTGAAAATTTAGTAATTGGCGACCAATATTATTGGTATGTAGAAGGAATGGGGTTGGCATCGGCCCAATCGTTTTCGTATACAGACAATTTGACCTATACCAGCCAATCAAAGAAATTGAATTATAGAAAAGGTTTTCAAACAATGACGAATAATTCTCTCGTAATAGAACCACAGGGCAAATATAGTTTTATAGTCAGCACCGAATTAAATGTGATTTCTTCCGATCCTCCCATGTCAGAGGTTAAGGGACGGCTGGTGTATGAACTTTCGGGGGAACCGGGAAATTTGAGGCCACTTGCGAACCGGAGGATCACAATTATCTCGTGTTTGGTCGACGTTTGCTCAAATAAGATTGTGAAAAACTATATGGATGAAAGTAAGGAGGAAGCTTTTTCTGACGCAGTACCCATATATTCCGACCGCACGGATGCAAATGGAAATTTCGGTTTCAAATTTCCCAATATAGATTTTGGTACACATGATCCTGTCGACGGAACATACAACGTGTCGACTGGTAAATTGAACCGGGATCAATTGTCGTGGGATACCTGGGAAAGCGACAAGGAGGCCAATCTTCGCCTGAAATATGAGCCAAAAAGAGTCAAGGTGAAACGGGTTTTCCGGATTGTTGTTGACGATCCTTCGAAATTATTTCTTAGCCCCGATGACAACATTGAAGTAAAACCACTTGAAAACGTTGACCTTGGAACACTTACTTCCAAAGTGATGTGCTTTACGGTTTCCGGCTCAATTCTGGGGACCTATTTTAGTGGTCTCGACTATACAACTAATTCTTTAATACAAACTACAAACGATGCAAATGCACAATATCAATCAAATTATTTAGGGGAAAAACCTGTTCCCAATGTCGATTGCTATGTCCTTCGGAAAAAATCAGATGTTTCTGCCTATAACTTGCCAACCGAAGAAGGGCAGAATGTAATTGGTGACTTGGATGAATATCCTGATTTTAAAGTTATTGCTAAAACTACTTCAGGTAGCCCCAATGGTGATTTTACATTTGAGAACCTTCTCTTTCAAAATTCTCTATCGACGCTCTATTTTTATTTTAAGACAAAAGATATGATTGGATCAGCTAATTATGAACCATTGATCGAATCACAGGGAGATTGCATGAAACCATTTTTAAAGCCCTTCTATGCATTTAATTCCGATTACGATCACCCCTC
>DAOQAB010000020.1:21735-29995 GCA_035353695.1 Prolixibacteraceae bacterium | reverse complement strand
GAAACGTATAAAAACTCATTTGACAAATCGTTGTTTGCCCGGGGGAAACAGGTGGTGTTACCCAATGTAACCATGTATGCGAATGGGCATATAAAAGGCCGGATAGTTGACGAACTGGGGAATGGGGTTAATGCCTATGTTCAATTTTTGGGAAGTATAAAAATTGGATACCAATTACTTAACGAGCAGAGAGAAGAAGGCACCATGGTGCAAACAAAAACAGGACAGGATGTTGGCTTCTTTGATGTACCGGCCATACCGGGAGATAATCAGAAATTAGTGGTAATTCCAAAGGATGTTGGTTTTTTTTCCGATACGATTTCGGTGAATGTCAAAGAGAACGAAGCTGTTGATTTAGGAAGAATTACCGTTTACGAACGTTCACACCGTATTATATTTGATGTGCGATCTACCAAAAAAGCGTCTTCGGGCAAGGGTAATCAAACAATAAGCAATGCAAAAGTAGAACTGATTGGAAGTCCTGTGCCAATTGTTGCTTATTCGGATAGATTTGGAATCGTAAGAATGAGCTTCAAAAATGTGTCGGAGAGTAATCTCTCGGTCCGTATTAGCGGGCCACAGGGTACTAACTATGTCCCACAGATTGTTTCGTTTACCAATTATGAATCGGATAGGTTTGTAAAACTTCCTACGGTTTTTCTCGAACAGGGGTTAACCGTAAAGGGGAAAGTACTGCTCGATGGAAAACCAACATCGGAAGCCGAAATTTATGTGGAATTAAATAGCCTTGACACGGAACTTGGCGGAGGTAAGTCTTCCCAGGGCGAAAATGTTGCAATCGAATCCCAACCGTTGTTCAAAGCTTATCCTGCGAGCGATGGTACCTTTGAAATTTCGACCATTCCTCCCGAGCTAAATGGCAAAAACATTTTTCTAAAGGCAATCTATAAAAAGGCATCTTCTGGTTCGGTTGAAACATTGAAAGACTTTTCGGTTAACGAAGAAGAAGCAACTTCGACGACTGTGGTTGGAGCCCATAAAATGATAAATGTTTCCAATACGACAGGAGATGTTGTTCTTGAAATGAAAACCTATGATGGAATGGAGATCAACAACTTGTTTGGTTTTCCAATAGATGTTACTTCCCTGATTTTTACTTCGGATAAGGATTTAGTTTATGTCTCAGGGAGGGTAAAACTCGATGGTTATTGCCCGGGTTTTGATCCGCTGGAACCGTTAATCCTTGAAGTAAGCAAAGTCCGTTATCGTCCCATGCAATTGGATGGGTCGCAAAAAACCGTTGGTGTTCCTGACCAAAACGAGGTGTTTCTTTGTGGTAAGCGTAATCTGAAGATGAAATATGGTAAGGCTTTCAACGTCAAATTGACAGCTCCGGAAAACAGAGAATTGACGCTCAAAGGATCGGTCAAAGGAATCAGTGACGGAAAATTGAGCGCGAATGTAGCTATTGTCGACAACTCGTTTCAATATCCAAGCAGTTACCTCAATTTTGATGGCACCAACTTCAATTTGTGCGAGAAACGTGGCATTTCAGACAGGGAAACCTACCTGAACCCAGACATCGTTGTGTTTGATGCCACTGCAAATGGCGATGGTAGCAACCTTGTTAAGTATAATCTCTGCAACCTTTCTTCAGCCGGAAAGGCCGAAGATCTCAAATTTAAATTTATTAACTTCAATACGAAGGCCGTAGCAGCTAATTCAACCATTGAGGGATCGGAGATTTCTCTTGATGCAACATTGAATGCTAAAGTAAAAGATGCCGGAAATATTGGGATACGGATCGAAAAACTTGTTTTGAAGAATAATGCAATTGATCCGCAGTCGGGCAACACCCCTGTTGAGGTTGAATTAATAGATGGAGGCGTTAACAATGCCGATAAAACCTGGAAATTTGAAGCCAGGAACTGGCGGATTGATCCCAAAGTCGGAGGCCTGGTCTCTGAGGATTGTGTCCTTCACACAGGAACGATCGATGTGCCTTATTCCTACTTCAATCTTCGCAGCGATTTTGCCTATTTTGGTGCGCCTCAAACAACCAATATCAATATTGGAGGTTATCCCATCTCCTTTCAAAACGGAGCCAGTGTTTCAACAGGATATAACCCTTCGTGTGGCAGCGACCGGAAGGGGCATTGGCAGGTGATTTTCTACCCGGGATCAGGTGGAAAAATTCCTGGCAGGGTTAAAGACTTGCCTAACATGGGAGGAGTTGATCTGGATCTGGAAACCGTTTCATTACTTAGTAACGGAGAAAATGTCTTTTCCGTTGGAACAGGAGCTTCAAAAATGAAGCTTTATAATACCGTGCAGTTTAAACCACAAACAGTGTATTCGCTTTCCGATGGATTTGTTCTTGCCGGTGCAACTTCTTTCCATATTCCAAGAGTTCGCGAAGGAGTTGGAGCTCAGCTTAAATTCACAAAGAACGCTTCTTCAAATGATAAAAACCCATCGTGTGATCCAATTGACCTGGGATTCGATGGAAAAGGGAATATTGTATTCAAGGTAATGCCAACCCTTGAGCAAACCTTCGACAAAAATAAGAATACGTTTACTTGTTACGGCACCGTTGAAGAACCGGGTGTGTTAGATCCGGTAAAAGTAATCATGACGTATCATGGCGGCTTCAATGTTTCAAATTGTTGGACTGAAATTCATGAATCGCCAAAATTTCCAACACAAGTTGTGAAAATTGGTGAAAAAGACAACACGACGTTCCTTGAACAGGTGAAATGCCATACCAAAGCCGATCAAAATGACTGGGATTTATTTGTCTTTGAAGGAGATCTATCTGGGGCAAAAAACGTTTCGGCACAATCGAACAAGCACATGGTGTTTACGGTACATGGAGAAATCAACGCAAAACAGGATGGTTTTAAGGCCGATGGAATAAATACTCCTTTCGATGGAATGCAAATTACCTATCAGAAAGGCCGGTTAATTGGGACCCTGAACCTGACCAATGTCCTGTTAGGGCCAGCTTTAGTGAACGGTGTTGCCAATGTGCTGATGGACAGTGATGGCTGGGCTTTCTATTCTAATTGCAGGGCATCAGAAATTCCTGCACCCGACCCCTGTTCATTAAACATGGGAATTTTAATTGGCGATTATCCTAAGGTTCTTCCTGAAATGAAAAATACCGTGCTGCAATATGCCATAAAGAAAGAAATGCCTTCAACGTTTAGTAAAGGATTACATGGATTTTATATGGTAGGAGGGCGAGAGCTCCCCATTTCCGGGCTCGATATAGGTATCAAATTGATTGTTGTGTCGGCTTATGCCAGGGTTCCCTTTGCCGGAGTTGATGCTTCTTTCTATGGAAACTATGTAAACGGAAATATGGACATGGGGCTTGATGTCTATGGTGGCATCCGAATTGAGTTTGGGTTGGGATCGATTACTTGTACAGAGCTTTCAGGCTTTGCTTCTGCCGAAGTCGGGTTGTTTGCCAACGTCAAAAATGGGAAAGCAAATCTTACTGGGAGTGCCGGTTTTTCAACTAACCTTACAGTAAGTCAGGGTGTCTGGTCTGTGGTTGATTGTATCGATGCCATCAGTTTGTCGGTTCCAGTTGCTGGATCGCTCCAATTCAAGAGCAATCCGTTTGACGTCCAGTTTCACTTGAAGTAATTAATGAAAAATCGAAAGATCATGGTTTCTATCTTGCACCTAAAATCAGCAAAAATCAAATTATACGGAGTGAAATCGTTGGTAATACTAACCGTTCTCCTATTTATCGGGGGGACGAATTTACTGGCTCAACAACCAGTAGCAGCTCCGGGTCCTAATGGTAATTTTGTTTTTTTCGGCAGAAATATCCCTGTCGGGTTTCAATATAAACTGGAACGAAAACCGGCAACGTCGGATACCGAATGGAAAGAGATTTATCGCACCAATGCTTTTACGTTGAATTATCAATCGGTGGTTGATCGGTTGCTGCAAGCCGGAAGTAAAAGCCCTGTCTTTGAAATGCCCGATAGTTCAACCATCTCGCGGTTTATCTCTTTATTGAAAGGGAAACGAACAACCGATTCTGTTTACATTTTCAACAGCCAGCCTTGTTACATTGAAGTAATGGGAACCGGTTTTTTCGATGTTACGGCAACTCCTGAAATAGGTTACGAATACCGGGTTTCGGAAATCAACAAAAAGGGAGATGTGTTGAAATCTGTCGATATTAAAGCTAATCCTTTTCCTGGAAAAGTCAATTTTGGAAAACCTGTTTTTAAGGAATATCAATTGACATCAAAAAGTATTATACTGCGGTTTACATTGAAGGAAGAAAATGCTTTGTCGAACGTTCGGGTAATTAGGCAAGCAATCTTCCAAACACCCTTTAGCGAATGTTTCCCCAGTAAGTTTTTTAATCGTGGGGAAGACGGTTTGGGTGCAACCTTAATCGACTCGTTGGTTATTCCTGGTGTTTCTTACCGTTATGTTGTTTTCCCGGTCGATGCAATGGGGAACTTGGGAACTCCTTCCGATACAGTTCAGATCACGTTTGATCAAGGATTTATAGTTCCACTCGAAAAATTTGAAGTTAAAAAAGACAGCAATTTCATTGTGCTAAATTGGCGAATCCCAAAGCAGAAAAATTTGCGGGGCATTTCAATCTACCGGAGTGAAAATTTTGATGATGGTTATGCCTTGCTCGACCGTGTTCCTGCTATCGATTCAACCTATACCGATCAACAAATCAAAAGGGGCATCTCTTATTTTTATTATTTGGTATTTCATGGATTAACTGAGACAAGCCCACCATCGGCTAAGGTAATAGGATTGGTTGATGAAAAAGAGAAACCCGTTTTGGCACCAGGTTCGGTTAAAATAGAAAAAACCCCACAGGGCAATTTGTTGAAGTGGAAACGTACTGAAGCCAATACCAGAGGGTACTTCGTTTTCCGGGGTGAAGGCTATACGGCCACCGAAATCCAGATTTCATCGCTACTGATTTCCGATAGCGTAAATGTTTCGTTCCTCGATTCGGTACAAAACCTGATCCCAGGACAAACCTATTGCTATGCGATATCATCGGTAAACCGGGGAGACCTGGAAGGCCCGAAGTCGAAGGTGGTAATTGCAGAACCGGTTAAACCAGAACTTCCTACACCATTGAACTTGCAGGTGCAGATGGTTAACGACAAGGCAATGCTCTTTTGGGATGATATCTCAACCATGTCGGATTTTATTACGGAGTACCGCGTTTTACGGTGCGAGGGGGACAAGGCAACCATGGACACGCTTGCAATGGTTCGCACAAGTGCTTTTTACGATAGTACGGTGGTAAGGGGTAAAGAGTATCACTATTTCGTTCAGGCTTTGGGTATTCAGCAATCTGAAAGTGCATTGTCGGTCAGTGCGTCATTCCTTTTGCCTGAGATTTTGCCGGTACCTCCGGCCGGATTGCGTGCTGCAAGAACATCAGAATCTGTTATCCTTCATTGGGATATGCCTGTGGTTGATGAATTGAAAAGCTTTAAAATTTACCGTGAAAAACTGGGTAGTGATAAGAAACTGATTGCTACTGTTGGTTCTCAAACAATAGATTATACGGATCAGGTTACTGAAAAAGGCACCTATTTTTATACGGTTACATCTATTACAAAATCGAGAGAAAGTGTTCCCTGCGATGAGATAGGAGTTGCGATTGAATAGCCATTCGTTAAGGGACAAAAGGTTATAGTAGAGAATTTCTGACGGGAAAGAATTTGATTTACTGCTTTGTTTCAAATTCTCTCTTTTTCATAACGGATACTGTGCGAGAACCCATCAATTCAAGAAAATTGATGGGTTCTGAAAAATCTTTTGTATTTGATTTCCAAGTTGTTTTGTTTTTTCATAAATTATGACTGTTTTTCATAATGAAGAAACAAAATCGTTTGTATGAAACTCAATCTCCTTCTCACATTCATTTGTCTCCTGTGTGCTGATTTTTTGTTTGCTCAAAACCTGCAACAGATAAAGTCTCAAAAGCCATTTACCATCGATGGTTCTCTCTCCACGACAGCCAATTTTTATTCCATTTCGGGGAAGGAATCTTCCCGTGATCCATTCTCTTACGTTTTATCGGGAAGCATCAATGTGTCGGTTTATAGTCTGCAATTACCGTTTTCGTTTGTTTACAGCAACAGCAATTTCAGTTATGCCCAGCCGTTTAACCGGTTTGGGATTAGCCCCGAATACAAATGGATCAGGCTGCATTTGGGTTACCGGAGCATGTCGTTTTCGCCATTAACCATGGCGGGGCATTCATTCCTGGGAGCAGGTGTTGAGCTCAACCCCGGGTTATTCCGTTTTGGTGCCGTTTACGGGCGTTTTAATCAAAAGACAATTCCCAACACCAACAACCCGCTTGATACGCTTCAAACCCCAACACGAAAAGGCTACAGTGTAAAAATTGGAGTGGGAAATTCTAAAAATTTTGCCGACCTGATTTTTCTTCAAATAGCCGACGACACTCTTTCGTTTGATAAAAGCCAATATGGTTCGAAAACGCCGCAAGCCAATTCAGTGTTGGGAACCCATACCAAATTTACTTTCTTTAAAAAGGTAACCTGGGAAACCGAAGGTGCTGTAAGTTTATTAACCAAGAACTTATATACCAACGAACCATTTAATCTCAACAACAATCTCCTGCAAAATCTTGTGAATAATCTGAAAGTTAACTCCACTTCCGAATATTCAACAGCCATATCATCTTCTCTTACTTATACCGAACGAAGCTATTCCGTTGGCTTGCAATACCGGAGAATTGATCCGAATTACCAATCGTTTGGAGCCTACTATTTCAATACCGACATTGAAAATATTACCGTGAACATGAGAGCCGGTTTTTTCAAAAATAAGCTGTCTGTGAACGGAAATATCGGAGTGCAGAACGACAACCTGCGAAACAACAAAGCAGCCAAGTCGAGCCGGATGATTTCGATGGCAAATGTGAATTTCAACAGTGGTAAAGTATTCAGCATCAGTGGTTCATTCAGCAATTACAGCGTTAACCAGCAGGCAGGAAGATTGCCTTTGAACGATACAATCAAATTGTACCAAAGCAACCGGAGTATTACCCTTGCACCAGCCCTTACCTTTTCAAAAGCCAAAAACCAGCAAATGTTACAGTTAAACATGACCTGGATGGATCTGTCCGATCATAATCCGTATACTGCAGCCAGCAGTGAGGTAAACAGCCGGATGGCTTTGCTGAATTATTTTTTCAACCACCCAAAATCGGGTCTTAGCCTGATGGCCGGATTGAATTACACCGCCATGAGTTCTTCGCAAACGTCACAAACCATTTATGGGATCAACACCGATATTGGCAAATCGTTTTTGAAGGGAAAACTCACTGGTCACCTGGGAATTGCTTCGAACCGGAGCAATCTGAACAGCACAATGGGATGGGTTAATACCGGTACACTATCGGTGAACTACAGACCTCATCCTAAGCATTCATTTAAATTGAATTTCAGTCAGATACAAAATCTTTATCCTGAAAATTCTTCTGTCAAAAGTTTTAGTGAAACAAAAGTAATGTTTAGCTATGCACTCAAAATTTAGCTTCAATGAAAACCCCCTGAGCCAGAGGGGCAAGAAATTAATAGTGACTTTGATGTCCATTATTTGGTCTTTAGTCGCAGTGGCCCAGGTAGATCCGGTGTCGGTAAATGTGATGGTTACTCCGCCATACACTTCTTCAATTTCCGATTACATGACGATTCCCAACAAGATTGTCATAACACTTACGCATACATCGCCCAATTATCCCGACATAGAACTCTATCTGAAAGTGGATATCAATGGCGAAAACGGTGTAAGTGCCATTTCGGAGGAAGATTACAAACCGTCCTTCCCGATTACATTAAGCCAGGGGAGTTCTTACCTGGTCAACATTGATAATATTTCAGAAGCTTTTAATTTGAAGCACATTATTATTGAAGGAACCACGTTAAACGATTTGGTTAATGGTGCCGGTCTGCCGGAAGGTTCTTATCAGATTTGTGTGCGTGCTTATGATTTCAATACCGGGCTTCCGCTTTCGGGCGATAATCCGATGGGTTGCAGTGCTTCATTCCAGGTAAGTAATCTTGAATCACCTTTTTTTATTGCTCCAATTAGTGGACTAACGCCAGAATATAAGGGCTTTCAATTGGTAAATGTGAATTGGAGTATTCCTCCAGGAGCGCCTGTGGGTACTACTTACCATTTTGAGATGGTCGAAATTCCCGAGAATGTTCAAATGGATCCGAATGAAGCATTTCTCACTTCAAAATTTCCGGTT